>CAZIXG010000007.1:15224-15616 GCA_964543305.1 uncultured Ruminococcus sp. | reverse complement strand
ATATCGCCGCCGTAGCACTTGGCGAGAACATCCTTTCTCATAGCCTTAACGGTCTCGCGGGCAATAATCTTGCCTCCCACTGCCACCTGAACAGGCACCTCGAAAAGCTGTCTTGGAATGTATTCTTTGAGCCGCTCGGCTATCTTGCGAGCGCGGGTATAAGCGTTTGAGGTGTGCACTATAAAAGACAGCGCATCAACAGTGTCGCCCGCAAGCATAACATCAAGCTTCACAAGGCTCGATTTTTGGTAGCCTGCGGTTTCATAATCGTAGCTGGCATAACCTTTTGTGCGGGATTTAAGCGCATCAAAAAAGTCATAAACTATCTCATTAAGTGGCATTTCATAGTGAATATCAACACGCTCGGTTGTTACGTACTGCATATCAACAAA
>CAZIXG010000007.1:0-15214 GCA_964543305.1 uncultured Ruminococcus sp. | reverse complement strand
ACTATCTCGCCCATCGGCATAACATAATGGATATCCACGCGGTCACCCATATATTTCATATCCTTGTAGTCGCCGCGACGGTCCTCACAAAGCTGCATTATGGTGCCAACATATTCACTCGGTGAATAAATGTGAACATTAGCAACAGGCTCAAGCGCCTCGGCAATGGTTGCGGGGTCGGGATAGTTTGTGGGGTTATCAACAAACACCGTATCTCCGTTTGTGAGATTAAATTCATACTGCACACTGGGCGCAGTGGTGATAATATCAAGGTTATATTCTCGCTCAAGTCTTTCCTCGAGAATTTCCATATGCAGCAGCCCCAAAAATCCGCAGCGGAAGCCAAAGCCCAACGCCTGCGAGGTTTCAGGCTCGAAAAGCAAAGAAGCATCGTTAAGCTGTAGCTTTTCAAGTGCCTCACGAAGGTCGGGGTACTTAGCGCCGTCAGCAGGGTAAATTCCGCAGAACACAACAGGCTTTGCCGCGCGGTAACCGGGAAGTGCCTCCTCGGCGGGCTTTTCGGCAAGGGTTATTGTGTCACCAACGCGTGCTTCGGAAACGGTCTTTATAGAAGCGGCAAGATAGCCAACCTCGCCCGCTTCAAGGCAGTCACAGCTTTCAAGGCTTGTGGCTCTCTTGCGGCCGAGCTCCACTATATCAAAATCGGCTCCTGTCGCCATCATACGAACGGTGTCGCCCGTTTTAATTTTACCGCTTACAACGCGGAAATATACTATAACGCCCTTATAAGCATCGTAATAAGAGTCAAAAATAAGCGCCTTCAAGGGTGCCTCGCGGTCGCCCGTTGGAGCGGGCACACCGTTTACTATGAGCTCTAAAACCTGCTCCACATTAATGCCTGTTTTTGCCGAAATCAGCGGTGCCTCATCGGCGGGGATGCCGATAACATCCTCAATTTCTGCCTTAATGCGGTCAGGCTCGGCAGAGGGCAGGTCTATCTTGTTCACAACGGGCAGTATTTCAAGACCGTGGTCAAGCGCCAAGTAGGTGTTGGCAAGAGTCTGCGCCTCAATACCCTGAGAGGCATCTACCACAAGTATCGCACCCTCGCAAGCGGCAAGCGAGCGGGAAACCTCATAGTTAAAGTCAACATGTCCTGGGGTGTCAATTAAATTCAGCTCGTACTGCTCACCATCATCAGCGGTGTAGTAAAGCGTTACCGCGTGCGCTTTAATGGTGATACCGCGCTCACGCTCAAGCTCCATACTATCGAGTATCTGCTCTTCCATATCACGCTCGGCTACCGACTGTGTAAGCTCCAAAAGACGGTCAGCAAGCGTGGACTTACCGTGGTCTATATGAGCCACTATGCAAAAATTTCTTATATTTTTAAGAGGGAACGACAAGGCGACATTTCTCCTTATATATTATTTATAGATATTTTATTTTAACATATAACCGCTCATATTACAAGCAGTTTTGTTCGGCATTTTTCCTTTTTTTAACACCCGAAAAAAGGTGTTATTATACACAAATTTTCTATGTAATTTTTGGCAATTTAGCATAATGAAATATCATTAAAAATTGCCTTTTTTTGGGATAAAATTCGTATTTTTCTCCCCTCTTTTTCGCGCCTCTTCAATAATATAAAATTTGCATTTATATATATAATATTTACTTCTAATAATATTGTGTTGACTTGCGCCCGAATTTTTAGTATAATCTATCTTAGATTATTGTGGCTTATTGTGCTTTGATTCAATTTGCCGCGAAGGGGTTTATTATGGGTAAGAATTCTTTTTATTGCCGTTACATAAAAGGTGCGCTCGATCGCATTATCGCCTTTATCGGTTTGGTTCTTTTTTGGTGGCTTTATCTTTTAATTGCGCTCGCAGTTAAAATTGATGATCCTGCAGGCCCCGCGCTTTTTAAGCAAGAAAGGCTTGGCCGCGATGGCAAGGTTTACAGAATGTATAAATTCCGCTCAATGAAGGTTAATGCCGAATTGACAGGAACGGGTGTTTATTCCGATGGTAAGGACCCGCGTGTAACGCGTGTGGGCAGAATACTGCGCGCCACCAGTCTTGATGAGATTCCACAGCTTATAAACATACTAAGGGGCGAGATGTCGCTTGTGGGTTTCAGATCCCCTCTTACATACCATCCTTGGAGGTGGGAGGAATATACGGACGAGCAACGAAAAATGTTTGCCTTAAAGCCAGGCATCACTGGTTGGGCACAGGTAAACGGCAGAAAAACGGTTGAATGGAACAACCGAATTGCACTTAATGTGTGGTATGCAGAAAATGTTAGCCTTTGGCTGGATATAAAAATTCTTTTTCTCACCGTGGCAAAGGTATTCACCAATGCCGATAATGAAAATATCGGTGAAACGGTTGAAGCAAGCCGTGCCGCCGCAAATGCAAAGAAGTAAATTTAGGAGTAAAGTATGTCCCTTAAACTGATGTACATAACCAACCGCACCGACGTGGCAAAAATCGCAGAGTCGGCAGGGGTTGACCGAATCTTTGTGGATATGGAATATATCGGTAAAGCAGACCGCCAGGGCGGTATGGATACGGTGCAAAGCCATCACACGATAGAGGATATTCGCAATATAAAAAACTCTCTCGCTAGTGCCGAGGTTATGGTGAGAGTTAATCCGATACACAAGGCCTGTGCAGATTACTGCTCCTCACAAGAGGAAATTGATGCCGCAATTAATGCTGGCGCAGATATTCTGATGCTCCCCTACTTTAAAACTGCTAACGAGGTGCGCGAGTTTGTGCAAATGGTGGCAGGAAGGGCAAGAACACTGCCGTTGGTCGAAACTCGCGAGGCAGCAGAATGCATCGATGAAATTCTCGAAATTGAGGGTATTGATGAAATTTATGTGGGGCTTAATGATTTAAGCCTTTCGATGGGCAAGGGCTTTATGTTCGAGCTGCTTTCGGACGGCACAGTTGAGGCTCTGTGCAAAAAATTCAAGCAAAAGGGCGTTCCCTTCGGCTTTGGCGGCATAGCGGCGCTTGGTAAAGGCATGCTTCCTGCGGAGTATGTTATCCGCGAGCATTACCGCTTGGGCTCTACCTGCGTGATACTTTCAAGAAGCTTCTGCAACGCTGAGCTTATAGGCGACACTGCAGAAATTGAAAGTATATTCATAAACGGCGTTGCCGCTATAAGGCAGCTTGAAGCCGAGTGTGAAAAACAAGATAATAATTATTTCCTCGAAAACCAAAAGGAAGTAGCCAAAAAAACAAAACTTATATCACAAAAATAAAGGAGGCGACAGTATGAACCTACTTATAACGGGCGCTTGGGGCAGCGCAAAGGATGCTATAAAGCAGCTTGAAGCTATGGGACATACTGTGCACTTTTTGCAGTTCGAGCGTGACGAGCTCCCCTGCGACTACGAGTGGGTAGAGGGTGTTATTTGCAACGGACTTTTCCTTTATCACGATATAAGTCTTTTTAAGAATCTTAAATTCATCCAGCTAACAAGTGCGGGCTTTGACCGCGTACCTATGGATTACATTAAAATCCACGGCATCGAAATTCACAACGCCAAAGGGGTGTATAGCATACCTATGGCAGAATTTGCACTGTGCGGCGTGCTTGACCTTTATAAGAGAAGCGGATTTTTTTCTAAAAATCAAGAAGCACACAAATGGGAAAAACACCGCGAGCTATTTGAGCTTTTCGGCAAAACGGTTTGCATTGTGGGTAGTGGCAATGTGGGCACAGAATGCGCCAAGCGATTTTCTGCTTTTGGCACCACTGTTTTAGCGGTTGATATAACAAAACCCACCGATTCGGTTTATGATAGTTATTTCCCATTAGAGAGCATCGCAGAGGCTATTAAAATTTCAGATATTATCGTTTTAACCCTCCCTCTTACCGAAAAGACAAAGTATATGTTTGATAAAAAAATGTTTTCATTTTTTAAACAAAATTCGGTGCTCGTAAATATCGCGCGCGGCGCGGTTGTTAATCAAAACGACCTTATAGATGCTTTACAAACAGGAAAAATATACGGCGCAGTTTTAGATGTGTTTGAAACCGAGCCACTCGATACCAATAGCCCTCTATGGGATATGGAAAATGTAATCATTACACCGCACAACAGCTTTGTGGGTGAAGGTAATACTGAAAGACTGAACAAAACGGTTTTTAAAAACTTAAAGAAACGCGAGGTTTCGCAATGAAATTTCTGCTTATTTCACCAAAAAACCGAACGGTCTATAATTTCCGTGGTGATTTAATCAAAGCTATCGCCGCAAAGGGATATGAGGTTATCGTTACCGGCCCCGACCGCACGGATGTGGATAAAATAGAGGCCCTTGGCGCACGATTTATAGAAACCCCTATGAATAAGACGGGCACTAGCATTATAGGCGACCTTAAATACTGCAAACAGCTTTTAAGCCTTATTAAACACGAAAAGCCTGATGCCACTCTCGGCTACACGGTAAAGCCCGTGATTTACGGAGCTATCGCCGCGCGACTTGCAGGTGTTAAGAATATTAACAGTATGGTAACGGGTGGCGGATATGTGTTTACCTCCAAATCTCTTAAAGCAAGGCTTCTGGGAATTATAGTTCGCACCCTTTACCGAATAGGCTTTAGTTGCGCTAAAAATGTTATATTCCAAAACCCCGATGACCTTAAAGAATTTTGCGAGCGTGGGCTTGTGAAGCACAGAAAATGCTCGGTTGTAAACGGCTCAGGCATTAATCTGGAGCACTTCACCCCCGCGCCCTTACCCGAGGCGCCCACATTTCTTATGCTTTCGCGTCTGCTAAAGTCCAAGGGCGTTTGTGAATACCTTGAAGCGGCAAAAATCGCAAAGGCTCAGCACCCCGAAGCAAGATTTTGTCTGCTTGGTAAATATGAAACCGCTATGCAGGATGCGCTGGAAAAAGAGTTCGTTGAGGACTTTATAAAAAATGGCATTATAGAGCGCTTTGAAGAAACTCAGGATGTGAGACCTTACTATGCTGAGTGCAGTGTATATGTGCTCCCGTCTTACAGGGAAGGCACGCCGCGCACAGTGCTTGAGGCAATGGCTATCGGGAGGCCCATTATCACCACCGATGCCGTGGGCTGCAGGGAAACGGTTGTTGACGGTGAAAACGGCTTTTTAGTGCCAGTTGGTGATAGTATTACTTTGGCAGAAAAGATGCTTTACTGCATAGAGCACAAAGAAAAGCTTCACCTTATGGGAACCCGCAGTTTAGAGCTTGTTAGAGAAAAATATGATGTTAATAAAGTTAATTCAAAAATGCTTGAAATAATGCAAATTTAAATAAAAGAGGTAAAGAAAAATGTACGCAAATCTTTATGAAAAACTACTCAGCGGCGAGGAAAAATTATCCCTTGTGGGACTCGGCTATGTTGGTATGCCCATTGCAGTTGCCTTTGCCAAGAAAATTGATGTTATCGGCTTTGACCTTAACGCTAAGAAGATAGAGCTTTATAAGTCGGGCATCGATCCCACAAATGAGGTTGGAGATGACGCTATCAAGGCTACCACCGTAAAGTTCACTGCCGATGAAGCAGAGCTTAAAAAGGCAAAATTCCATATTGTGGCAGTTCCCACCCCTGTAAATGATGACCACACGCCCGATCTTACCCCTGTTGAGGGCGCAAGCCGTATTGTGGGCAGAAATCTCACAAAGGGATCTATCATAGTTTTCGAATCCACCGTTTACCCTGGTGTTACCGAGGATGTTTGCGTGCCGATACTTGAAGCCGAATCAGGCCTTAAGTGCGGAGTTGACTTTAAGGTGGGCTACTCCCCTGAGCGCATCAACCCAGGCGATAAGGTTCACCGTCTTGAAACTATTACAAAGATAGTTTCGGGTATGGACGAGGAGTCACTCGATGTTATTGCCAAGGTTTATGAGCTCGTGGTTGAAGCAGGTGTTCACAGAGCTGAAACCATCAAGGTTGCAGAAGCCGCAAAGGTTATCGAAAACAGTCAGCGCGATATAAATATCGCATTTATGAACGAGCTTTCTATTATATTTAATAAAATGGGTATTGATACGCAGGCCGTGCTTCGCGCCGCAGGCACAAAATGGAACTTCCTTAAGTTCTTCCCTGGCCTTGTTGGCGGTCACTGCATAGGCGTTGACCCTTATTATCTTACATATAAGGCCGAAATGATGGGCTACCACTCTCAGGTTATACTTGCGGGTCGCCGTATTAACGATGATATGGGCAAATATGTTGCTGAAAATGTTGTTAAGAATATTATCGCTGCCGACAAGGCGGTTAAGAATGCGCGCGTTGCAATTTTAGGCTTCACCTTTAAGGAAAACTGCCCTGATACCCGAAACACCAAGATTATTGATATTGTAAACGAGCTTAAAGAATACGGCATCACCCCCGTTATCGCAGACCCCGCCGCCGATGCGGATGAGGCAAAACATCTTTATGGCATTGAGTTTGTTGACATTTCCACGATTAAGAATATGGACGCAGTAGTTCTTGCTGTTGCGCACGACCAGTTTAAAGACCTATCTATGGCTGATATTGATGCGCTGTTCGGCGAAGGCAAAAAGGTGCTCGTTGATGTTAAGGGTCTTTTAGACCGCAAAACTTATGAGGATGCGGGCTATAGCTATTGGAGGCTTTAATCATGGGCTATAAACATTTAAAATTCCCCGAAAATACTAGGTTTTTAGTAACAGGTGCTGCGGGCTTTATCGGCAGCAACCTGTGCGAAGCTATACTCAATATGGGATATAAGGTGCGTGCCTTAGATGACCTTTCAACAGGCAAACAGGAAAATGTGGATATGTTTATGGGCAACCCCAACTATGAGTTTATTAAGGGCGATATCAAGGATTTAGATACCTGCATTGCCGCATGCGAGGGTGTTGACTTTGTGCTTAACCAAGCCGCTTGGGGCAGCGTGCCAAGAAGTCTTGAAATGCCGCTTTTTTACAGTCTTAACAATATTCAAGGCACCCTTAATATGCTCGAAGCCGCCCGTCAGCAGGGAGTTCGGAAGTTTGTTTATGCTTCAAGCTCTTCTGTTTACGGCGATGAGCCAAATCTTCCTAAAACCGAGGGCAGAGAGGGCAACCTATTGTCCCCTTATGCACTTACCAAGCGTTGTGACGAGGAGTGGGCAAAGCTTTATACAATGCACTATGGCCTTGATACCTATGGTATGCGTTACTTCAATGTTTTCGGTCGCCGTCAGGACCCCGATGGAGCATATGCGGCGGTTATTCCGAAATTCTTAAAGATGCTGCTGCACGGCGAAACCCCCACCATCAACGGTGACGGAAAGCAAAGCCGCGACTTTACATATATCGACAATGTGATAGAGGCTAACCTCAAAGCCTGCTTAGCCCCCCACGAGGCGGCAGGTGAAGCCTATAATATAGCATACGGTGGCAGAGAGTATCTCATCGATATTTATTACGGTCTTACTAAGGCTCTGGGAGTTGATATTGAGCCCAACTTCGGCCCCGACCGTAAGGGCGATATTAAGCATTCAAACGCTGATATCAGTAAAGCAAAGCGCCTATTGGGCTACGACCCAGACTATAGCTTCGCCGATGGTATTAAGCTTGCAATTGAGTGGTATAAGGAGAATTTATAATTTTGAGGATTTGAAATGATTGATTTGAAAAAACTATTAGGTGCAGATTTCAGGAGAAACATGAGATATGTGCTATCTTTTATGCCTGATAAATTATACTTAAAAATCCATTATTATCTCACAACAGGGAAAGCCTTAAATTTCAAAAATCCTAAGGGATTTTGTGAAAAATTGCAATGGTTAAAGGTTAATGACAGAAAATCAGAATACACAAAACTTGTGGATAAACTGGCTGTGCGTGAACATATTACAGAAGTTTTGGGAGAAGAATATCTTTTTCCGTTATTGGGAACTTGGGATTGCTTTGATGATATTGATTTTTCCAAGTTGCCAGATAAATTCGTGTTAAAGTGCAACCACGATTCAGGAAGCACAAAGGTTATCACAGATAAAAACTCTTTAACCGAACAAGATTTAGATAAATTAAGAGCTCATTTTTCTAACCGCCTTAAAAGAGAGTATTTTTATGCGGGCAGAGAGTATCCGTATAAAGGCATAAAGCCTTGTATTATTGCCGAGCAGTTTATGGTTGACGAATCGGCACCTGAAAAAAGCATTGAGGATTACAAATTCTTTTGCTTTAACGGCAAGCCCGAAATTATGTTTGTTGCTACCGACCGAAATATCGATGTAAAGTTTGATTTCTTTGATATGGACTTTAATCATCTGGATATTGAAAACATCCATCCGCAGTCGGGCAAGGACATTGAAAAACCCCTTCTATTTGAAGAAATGAAAGAAATAGCAAGTAAACTTTCAAGGGGAATCAAGCACGTTAGAATAGATTTATACGAGCTTAACGGCAAAATCTATTTCGGCGAATATACCTTCTTCCATGGTGGCGGTTTTGTTCCCATGAAGCCTGAAGAATGGGAGCAGAAGTTAGGCGATTTAATAAAAATTTAATTTTAATGGTGAGAATATGTCAAAAAGTTCTGATTTAGTTTCAGTTATTATGGCGGTCTATAATTGTGAAGATTGTGTTTCAAGAAGCATTGAATCTATTTTAAGCCAAACATATGATAACTGGGAATTCATCATATGTGATGATTGTTCTACTGATAACACATATAAAATTCTAGAGCAATACCGCGAAAAATATCCCGATAAAATTACCCTTCTTAAAAACGAGAAAAACTCTAAATTGTCATATTCTTTAAATCATTGTCTTAAATTCGCGAAAGGTAAATATGTTGCGCGTATGGATGCGGATGATATTTCCGAACCCGAAAGATTTGAAAGGCAAATAGATTTTCTGAAAAACAACCCCGGAATCAACCTGGTAGGTACCGCAATGAAGGTTTTTGACGGAACTGTTATAGATGGCGTACGCACATATAAATACCAGCCCACAAAATTCGATTTGCGTTTCAACTCTTGTTTCGCACACGCAACTATCATGACATATAAAAATGTTTATGATAGTTTAGGAGGCTATTTGGTAAGCAGGAGAACACAACGCGGTCAAGACTTTGATTTGTGGTTCCGATTTTTTGCAAAGGGCTACCGCGGCGTCAATTTGCCAGACCCCTTATATGTTATAACCGAAGATAAAAACGCTTTTAAACGCAAAAAGTATAGATATCGTTTTTATGCAACACTGACCGCTTTAAACGGTTACAGGCTAGTAAAAATGCCAATTTACTATTATCCTTTTGCTTTTAAACCATTAATTTCAGGTCTTATTCCTACCAATCTAAAAAAAAGACTTAGAAAAAAATAACACACAAATTACGATTTTGAGGTTTTCATGACTACATATTACATTACACTTTTACTTGTTTTCACCTTTTTATGTATGGCTCAAAAAAGCACCATAAAAAGCATCGATGCAAACAATGAAACTATTATACAGAAAACAACGGTTACTAAATTTTTCTTTGTTTTAACAGCCATAACTCTTATTTTTGTTGCAGGATTAAGATATAAAGTTGGCTCTGATTACAGCGCTTATTATAAGGGCTTTGACCGTTTTGCCGAAGAATTTTGGGAAAGGTTTTTGGAGTTAAATGAACCCGGTATTAGATTTATTGCAAAATTAGTAACTTTTTTTGGCGGAAATGCCGCAGCATTTATTTTTATTTGCGCATTTATCACCATTGTTTTGTTTTTGTCAACAATATATAAAAACACGGATATGTTGTTGTTCGCAACACTTTTGTATGTATTTTTAGGCTGTTGGCACGGTTGTTTTAATGGTATGCGCCAATATTTGGCGGCTGCAATTATTTTCGCAGGAATTAAATTTATAAAAGAGCGTAAATTCTGGAAATATGCACTGATTGTTTTTATCGCGTTTTTGTTCCACGCTTCTGCTATTATAATGCTCTTTCCGTATTTTATTGTTTACAACAAGGTTAATTTCAAAAATATTATATTATTAATAATCATAAGTATTTTTATTCTATTCTCGTTTTCAGAATTGCTGGATTTGGCAGGTTTTATTTTGCGAGATGAACTTTCTGAGGAAAGTAAATATATAACAACCACCGTTAATACATTTCGTATTTTAGTGGCAATTGCTCCCGCCGCATTCTTCTTATTTACATATTCCGGCAGGCCAATATCAAAAGACCAACGCTTTTGGTTGAATTTTCTTATAATTAACGGTGTTACAATGTTTGCAACGTCTAACAGTACATATTTTGCACGAATGGGTATTTATACAGCGCCCTTTTCCACACTAGGAATAGCTGAGCTTATTAAAGGACTCAAACCGCGAGAAAAAAGAATATTTCCCATTATTATAATTATAGCCTTCTTCTTATTTTGGTTATATTCCCTTAAAAAAAGTGTTGCCCTTAACGATTTCAAATGGATATTTGGCAACTTATAGTTGCATCAGTAAAATCTCCAAAGGAGTATATTATGAGTTTCAAAACCACTTTTAAACACTTTTTATACACTAATGAATTAGGCAAAAACTTTTGGGCATTGATGCATTCTATCAATATAAATCTTCTCAGAGTTTTGCCTAACGAGGTTTATTTCAAAAGAGCATACGAGAAAACTCACGGTCAAAAGCCCGATTTTAAAAATCCTCGAACATTTGACGAAAAACAACTTTGGCTTAAAATGAACTATCGCAACCCGCTTTGCACCAAATGCTCTGATAAATATCTCGTTCGCGAGTATGTGAAAGAAAAGGGGTTGGAGCATATCTTAAACCCCGTGTTTGGCATATATGATTCTGCAAAAAGCATCAATTGGGACGAGCTTCCCGATAGATTTTATATAAAAGCCAATCATATGAGTGCGTGCAATGTGCGTTGTAACGATTTGTCAACCTTTGACAAGAAAAGTGCTGAAAAAATTCTTGCAAAAGGTATGAAGCACGACTACTCTTTAGACTCAAGAGAGTGGAATTACCACGATATTAACCGCAAAATAATTGCAGAAGCAATTATTGAAAACAGCGACGGATCGGGTCTTGTTGATTATCGTTTTTTGTGTAGCAAGGGAAGATGCGAATATATTTTTGTGGATATTGACACCGCAGATGACAGCGGAAACCATCGCCACGATGCAAGAAGAAACGTTTATGACAAAGACTTCAATTTGCTGGATATTACCGCCGCGAGACCAAATTTCGACCCTGCGCTCATTTCCAAGCCCGAAAATTTTGACCTAATGTTAAAATATGCCCAGATTTTAAGCGAGGATTTCCCCTTTTGCAGAGTTGACTTTTATAATATTGATGGCAAAATCATTTTTGGCGAAATCACCTTTTTCCACGCAGGCGGAACCTGCGATATAACCCCAAAGGAATGGCAGTATAAAATCGGTAAAAGCATTGATATTTCCGAGGAGTTAAAAAATCTCAAATAAGGTAGTAAAATTTATGAATCCTTTAATTTCAGTTATAATTCCTGTGTACAATGTAGATAAGCATTTAGCAAAATGCTTAGATTCAATTGTTAATCAAACCTATAAAAACTTAGAAATAATTCTTATAAATGACGGTTCTAAAGACAACAGCAATGAAATTTGTCGAGAATTTGCCGAAAAAGACGATAGAATTGTCTTTGTGTCCCGCGAAAACCGAGGTGTTTCTGCGACCAGAAACGAGGGTATCGAACTTGCGCACGGCGATTATTTTAGTTTTATTGATTCAGATGATTATCTTGAACTTGATGCATATGAATACCTTTTAAACATTGTAAAACAACACAAAGTTGATGCGGTTAACTTTGAACATTTTATAACTTATTCTGACAAAGAAATAGTTCATAAAATTGCTGATAAAAACTATGGTCTTTTTGATAGATCCGGTGCACAATATCAGCTGGTTTATAATGTTGCTTTTGCTTGGAATAAACTTTTTTCTAAGAAAATTATTGAAAACTTAAAATTCGATGAAACAATTTTAAGAGGAGAGGACAGCCTTTTTTCAAGAACAGCATTTAGCAAAGCGGATAAGGTTTGGTTCGATAGCAGGCCTTTGCTTCACTATGTACAGTCCGAAAATAGCGCTGTTAGGGGCGCTTTTAGACCTTCTCAGCTTACAGCTATTAAACTGTTTGATGCTTATAATCAACTTTACACAGTCGATTTCCCTGAACTTATGCCTAAACATCTTGCTAATATGGAAAATCTTATGATTATGCTTTACTTTGATATGTGGGCGGATAAAATCGACTACAAACAGAATCAAAAAAAGATTTCTAAAATATTCAAAAAGCATTACAAGATGGCAATGAGTTGCGATAATTTATCACGAAACCAAAAATTGAAGTTTTGGATTTTCAAAGTTTCCCCCACTATATTTTGTGTTTTACACAAACTAAAGTTTAGTTAACAAGGAGGTTTTGGCATGAGAAAAGTTGGTATCATTACTTTAAACAGCGAAAATTATGGTAATGTTTTACAAAACTATGCTGTTCAAGAGGTTGTAAACCATCTGGGATTTTCTGCCGAAACCATAAAAAACACTACTCGCTTCGGTCAGTATTGCCCAAAAACCAACAAAACCAACAAATTCACCCCAAAATATATTAAAAATTATATTTTAGATCAGCTAAACTACCGCTACAATATTAAAAATTCCGGCAAGGGAATTTTTAGAACACTGCTATTCTGCAAAAGAAACAATTCAGCACTAAATGCCTCTAAAGAGGCGCGCAAGCTTGCTTTTTCGGATTTTTGTGATTCCTTGATTTCCTGGAGCTCAGATACAATTGATATCAATAAACCCTGGGGAGAAAAACAGCTTGAAGGCTATAGTTTTTTCATTTCCGGCAGTGACCAGGTGTGGAATCCTACATATCCTTCAACCTCATCTATCAACTTTTTGCAATTTGCACCTAAGCACAAAAGAATCACTTTTTCGCCAAGCTTTGGAATAGCCGAAATCCCCGACATTTTAAAAGAAAACTATTCTAAGTGGTTAAATGAAATTCCCCACCTTTCTGTGCGAGAGGAGCAGGGCAAAAAAATTATAAAAGACCTTTGCGGCAGAGATGCCACCGTTCTTTGCGACCCCACAATGTGCCTTTCTAAAGAAAAATGGCTATCTATTGCGAAAAAGCCTGAGTTTGATACTTCAAAGCCATATATTCTTACATATTTCTTAGGCGACCGAACTCGAAAATATGATAAATATATAGATGAAATCGCAAAAGAACACAAACTTGAAATCATAAATCTTTACGATGTTTTAGATTTAGAGCATTACTCAACCTCACCGCAAGAGCTTATATATTTAATTAACAATGCGGCTTTAGTTTGCACCGATTCTTTCCACGGCACTGTGTTTTCAATAATTATGAAAACCGATTTTGTAACCTTTACCCGCGTTGAAAGCGGAAAATCTATGAATTCGCGAATTGAAACTTTACTTTCAACCTTTGGTTTGCAGAATAGAAATTATAATGTTTTAAAATCTGACAAACTGTTTTCAACAGATTTTTCAAATACTGACGGTATTTTAGCCAAGAAAAGAAAAGAAGTATTTGATTTTATTAAAAAAGCCTTAAATATAGCGGTTGAGCCCGAAATAGATATTTCTAAGCACACTGTTTTACCAGCGAAAGAAGATTGTTGCGGATGCACCGCTTGTGAGGGTGTTTGCCCTGTTAACTGCATTAGTATGGTAAGTGACAGTGAGGGATTTAAATACCCGAAAATAGATTTAACTAAATGTGTAAACTGTAAAAAGTGCGAAAAAATATGCCCCGCGGTAAATAAGACCGCTCCCGAAAATACAGTGGGTGAACGCGCTTTTATTGGCTACAGCAAAAATGCCGAAATTCGAAAAAACAGTTCTTCGGGCGGTATTTTCTATCATTTGGCACAAAAGGTTATTGATGAAAACGGCGTAGTTTTCGGCGCCGCTATGATAGGTCGTGAGGTTAAGCACACCTTTGCAGAAACCAAGTCTCAGCTTAAACAGTTTATGGGCTCAAAATATGTGCAAAGCGATATGAGCGACTGTTTTAAAAAGGCAAAACAATTTTTAGACCTTGGAAGACGAGTGCTGTTTTCAGGCACCCCCTGTCAAATTAAGGGCTTATATGCTTATTTAGGCAAAAATTATCCCAATCTTTTAACGCAAGATTTTATATGCCACGGCGTACCCTCGCCAATGGTGTGGGATAAATATATATCTTTTAAAGCCAAAAGCGAAAATCCGCAGGTTTCTTTCAGAGACAAGCGATTTGGTTGGCACTATTTTTCTATGAAGATTAAGGACAATAAAAAAGTGAGCCTTAAAACCTTAGAGGACGACTGGTTTTTAAAACTTTTCCTTGATAATACCATTTTGCGCCCCTCTTGTTACTCTTGCAGAGCAAAGGAGCAAGGAAGTTCAGCTGATATAACAATTGCCGACTGTTGGAGTCCGCGAAAGGTTAGTAACACAATAAAGGATACCGACGAGGGGCTATCGCTGATTCTTATAAATTCCAAGCAAGGCAACGACTTTTTTGACAAGCTTATTTCTTCAAACGAACTCTTTGCAAAAGAGGTTGACCGTGAAAAAGCTCTGGCGAGTCAAAGCGCAATTTCAAAATCTGCGCCCTGCAACCCCAAAAGAGCAATGTTCTTTGAAGCTATAGATAAGGTTAGTACCGAATATCTTTATGAAAATTGGTATAAAAAAACATTTTTAAAAAAAATGAAAAAATTAATTGAATATTACAAATTTAAACTAAGAAGATTTTTAAAATAATCATAATCTAACTTACATTATATTTTTGAAGGAGGTTATATAGTGAAGGGCAAAAAACATTTAGTTTTAAATATGTCGGCCAATATTATAACATTTGTTATAAACACTGCCATAAGTTTTTTTCTTTCTCCTTTTATTGTAAGAAATGTCGGTGTTGACGCATATGGTTTTATCGGTCTTGCTAATAACTTTATTTCTTATGCCACCCTTATAACTGTTGCCGTAAACTCTCTGTCGGGTAGATTCGTAACTGTAAATATTTATGAAAACGATATGGAATCGGCGAATAAATATTTTTCATCTGTTTTTATCGCTAATACAATTTTAGCATCTTTTATGGCAGTTATATTTACTGCTTTGTTTTTCTTTCTCGAATTTGTAATAACAATTCCTGCAAAGATTTTTTGGGATGTTAAAATTTTATTTGCCCTTAAAAAGTAATCCCCTACACTTTTCAAGTTAGG
>CAZIXG010000006.1:0-16880 GCA_964543305.1 uncultured Ruminococcus sp. | reverse complement strand
CCATTTCCTCCTCACAGCCTGCGGGGAGATTTTTATTTCCGTTCATAAGGTCCTTGAGGATAACCATCATTTTAACAACGAATTCCCAGTCCTCATCCTTGCGCTCACGGGTTTTCTGCAGCTCCTCTGGGTTCTTATCGAAGCCCTCGTGGCAGTACTGCTTAGCCCAACCAAGCGCCTTTTCATACTCTTCTTTATCATATACGCCCTCGGTCATTCGACGGATAATATCTCTACCTCATCAACCGATTCAACGCGCATACCAAAGTAATCCTCGATAAAATCAGTGTCTATAATTGAGCCGCCGATACCCATACAGATAGAGCCTATCTGCAGGTATGACTTACCGCGCATTGTAGCAACAGCCACAGCGGCACGTGCAAAGCGGAGAAGCTTTTCCTTCACATCTTCGGGGATGTTTTCTACCTCGTCAAGATTCTGAACATCGTGACCATGGATGCCGAATGCGGGCAGACCCTTTTGAGCGTGGGTGGCAAGCACGGATGCTAAATACACAGCGCCAGGACGCTCTGTGCCGTTAAAGCCCCATACACCCTTAATAGTCATAGGATCCATATCCATTGTTTCTGCGCCATAGCACCAGCAGGGTGTTACGGTGAGGGTGATATCAACGCCCTCTTTTTTATACTTATCAGCGCAGGCTGCAGCCTCGCCTACTCTGCCTATTGTGGTATCGGCAATAACAACCTTTACTTTCTCACCGTTTGAATAGCGAAGATTTTCTTCAAACAGCTTCTTGGCGGCCTGAGCCATAGCCATAGTTTGATCTTCTAAAGATTCGCGCACCTTCAAAACGCCACGGCGTCCATCGATGGTGGGGCGAATGCCAATTACGGGATAATCACCTATAAGTCTCGATTTGCTCATAGTATACACTCCTCTTTAAAATTATACTTTAGTGTTATATTATCATTGATTTTTCGCCTTTTCTTGTTGTATAATGATAAAAAATATAACTATTTTCACATAAGAGGTTAAATTTATGAGTTTTTCTGCTTTTTACGAGCAAAAGCTTAGAGGTAGCTTTGATTTTCCTGTGGAATTTCATTATGTTGAACAGGGACATCCAAAATACGAAATGCCGTTTCTTTAAGGAAATGACAAACCGAACACCGATAGAATATCTTGTTTTTTACCGAATAGAGCGCGCCTGTGAAGAGCTAAGTTATGGGGAAAAGAGCATAACAGAAGTAGCGCTTGACTGCGGCTTCAACGACCTTTCTTATTTTATCAAGACCTTTAAAAAGCTTAAAGGTGTATCACCCAAGCAGTATCAAAAAACCTTAAAATAGACAAAAAGGGCGCAGTTTTAAACTGCGCCCTTAAAATTTATTTTTTCCCGAAAGCATAAATTTTTATTATAATGAAGGTTATCGGGCCGCCTGCCATAGCTGCAAGCACCGTTCCCCAGAACTGCGGCAAACCCATCGTGTTTATAGTTATAAATGTTACAAGGAAATATATTATAAAATTAGGGATATATGAAATTCCAAAGCGGGTATAACGCTCAAGTGATGGCGGTCTTCTAAAGATAAAACGGCTACTTAAAAAGAATGCAATGGTAAGGGCTGTGAAATAGCCCAGCACCGCCGCCACATTTTCCTGAATAAAATAGTGGAATATCCAAGAAAACAAGGCATCATTAAAGGTGTTCACCACACCGAGAGCGCAAAACTCTATAAACTTTTTGCTTACAAAGGTTCTTTTCAGTTTCAGCAGTAATTCGTGTATGGCGTTCACCCCCACTTATTCTCTGTTAAGTAGTATACCAAAATATTGCCCAAAAAGCAAGTTTATGTTGACTTTGCCGCCCACTTACGATAAAATTAATGGGCAGATAAAAACATTCGCCCGTATAGTTCAACGGATAGAATAAGGTCCTCCTAAGACTTAGATGCAGGTTCGATTCCTACTACGGGTGCCAAAAAATCCTCAGACTACAAGTCTGAGGATTTTTTACTATTTCACTATTACCTTTTCACTATTCACTTAAAAAAAGCGGGTGCTTTTTATACCCAGCCGTGTGCCTTAAGGCCTTCAAAGCTCTTTTTCATTTCACCGAGCGGATCATCCTTTTTAGATGCGTTATCCTGCTCAACATAGACGGTATCAACTGTGCCTACATCCTCAAGAGCCTTCATAACCTCATCAACGGGCACCATACCCTCATAAAGCGGGCAAATGCCTGCGAGCACCTTATCTATATCTTCCCCACCTACGCTATAATCCTTAATATGAACATACTTAAGGCGGTCCTTATACTTATTTATTACCTCTACGGGGTTAAGGCCTGCATAGTGCACCCAAGCAGTATCAAGAATAAAGTTCCAGCTGGTTTCATTATAAAGCCTATCCATATATGTATAACCGCCGCGGTCATAAAACTCGATAAAATGATTATGGAAGGCAAGCTTTAAGCCTGCAGCCTCGATTTTTTCGAGCGCGGGAGCCAAGTCGTTTATAAAATCATCCATACGGATAGTATTTTCTTCCTGAACGACATAAGGGCCTGCATTACCGATGCCCACAACATCGGCGCCGAGTATCTTATGCCTTTCGATAACCTCTTCAGTCTTTTCTATAATATCGGGGATGGGAGTATGGGTAAGACCGATATGAAGACCGTTTTCATCCGCTATTTCACGCACCAGCTTGGCATCATAGGTAAAGCCGCTCACCTGAATTGAGGTGTAGCCCATTTCGCTTATAGCCTTGAAAGTTTTGCGAAGATCTTCTTCGTTTTGGCACATATTGTTGATTGAAAAAAGTTGAGCTCCTATTCTCATTATAAGAAGCCTCCTTCTTAATTTTTTATAATTAAATTATATCATTTAAGTAAAATAAGTCAACTATTTTCGCAATCAAAAAGCCTCGGATTTAGTCCGAGGCTTTGTTAATTTAATGAACAGCGCGACCACGCGAACTAATCTTTTGCTCGGGAACAATTTCTCCCGCCTTGGTGAGCGCGATTTTTGTAAGCATTGGTCCTATAAGCTCATAGATAAGAACTGCGAAAAGGGTTATATTGCGCACCATCTCTCCACCCTGCATTCCGCCTGCTTTAAGCGCCATACCAAGAGCCACGCCCGCCTGAGGCAGAAGTGTTACGCCGAGGTATTTAACAATATGCGGATCGCAATTTGTCATCTTAGCGCTCGCATAAGCGCCGAAATACTTACCAAGAGAGCGCGCGATTATATAAATCAAACCGATTATAACAATTGCACCATCTGCAAATACGGAAAGCTCAAGCTCAGCACCGCTTAAAACAAAGAAAATGATAAAAAGCGGAGCGGTCCAACGGTCAAGCCTATCCATAAGCTCTGCTGAGAAATCGCATATATTGCAGAATATGGTACCCAACATCATACAAGAAAGCAGTGATGAAAATGCAATATGGATGCCAAATATTTCAAACTCCATCATAGATATCCCAACCGTGAGCAAAACGAATGCCACCGAAATGGAAAGGCGCTTTGAACGCGAATGGAAAAAGCGTTCAAAAAATGTGATAGCATAGCCCATAACAGCGCCAAGACCTAAGGATGCCGCCACCTCAACGAGCGGCTCTATGATAACCGAAACAACATCAACATGGCCTGAAATCAGGGCGCGTGCCACGCCAAAGGAAATGGCAAAAAGAACAAGACCTACCGCATCATCAAGAGCAACTATGGGCAGCAATATATCGGTAAGCGGTCCCTTTGCCTTATACTGGCGCACAACCATAAGCGTTGCGGCAGGAGCCGTGGCAGAGGCAATTGCACCTAGCACTATTGCGGCGGGAAGAGATAGCTTATCGGGCATTAGAAAATGCATAGCTATAAGCGCAGCATCCACAAGCACTGTAGCGGCAACCGCCTGCAGAATACCTATCACGGTAGCCTGCTTGCCTGTCTTTTTGAGTTGCCCTAAGCGGAACTCATTTCCTATTGAAAAGGCAATAAAGCCAAGCGCTATATCACAAAGAAGTGAATAGGACTGAACATCTTGAAGGCTTACAAAGCCAAGCCCCTTGATACCAAGCAGGCCTAAGCAATAAGGACCTACAAGTATTCCTGCTATAAGGTATGCCGTAACAGCGGGAAGCTGCAGTTTTTTTGCAAGGCGAGAAAGCATAAGCCCTGCTAAAATCACAACAGATAGACTAAGTAAAATTTGCATTTTAAACACTTCTTTATATGGAAATTTACAACCTAATTATTCTATCACCGCAAAACGCACAAGTCAATGCGAAAAAATGCAGATATTAAACAAAATTTAATAAAATTTTCGTTGTAAATAAATAAAATATATTGTATTATAATGGTAAATTATGTCGAGGAGGGGTTTAAGTGTCCAAAACAAAAGAAAAAATTAAGCGCTGGATAAAAACGGCACTGCAGTTTTGCCTTAACCCCAGACTCCTTTTATGCTTTGGCATCGCTTGGCTTATAACAAACGGCTGGAGCTACATAATGCTTAGCATCGGCACCGCGCTGAAAATCAATTGGATGATAGCAGTTGCAGGCTCTTATATGGCGGCTCTCTGGATACCCTTTACTCCAGAAAAAATTATAACGGTTATAATTGCGATAGCGCTTCTACGGCTAATCTTCCCCCACGACCAAAAAACACTTAAAAAGCTTAAAGACTTAAAGGGCAGCGCAAAAAACGCTTGGAAAAAGGAAATTGAAAAATTAAAGAATTATATTAAAAGAGAAAAATCCTGAAGATAAAATTCTTCAGGATTTTTTGTTTTATCTCTTTATAAACTTGGTAAAAAGGAAAACTATGATAGCGATTACTGCCATTACTATAAATATACCAAGCATTCCCTGCCACATAAGCTTAAGGGCAGAAGTTAAGTTATACATATCTATATTCATTACTTTTCCTCCTTACTTAATCATCTGCGGGATGAGGTTTAGTATCATACCGCCCGCAAGAACAGATGCTATCTGGCCTGAAACATTTGCGCCTACCGCGTGCATAAGAAGGTGGTTTTGATTATCAGCTTCAAGACCGAGCTTCTGAATAACACGAGCAGACATTGGGAATGCAGATATGCCTGCCGCACCTACCATAGGATTTATCTTGTTCTTGCTGAAAATGTTTATAAGCTTTGCGAGCATTACGCCTGCGATAGAATCGAACACGAAAGCAACAAGGCCCAAAAGCATAATTATGAGTGTATCAAGTCTTACAAATTCCTCTGCTACCATACTAAATGAAATGGTGATGCCTAGCAGCAATGTCACAAGATTTGCAAGAACATTTTGTGCAGTGTCAGAAAGCGAGCCTAAAATACCGCATTCACGAAGAAGATTACCGAACATCAAAAACCCTACAAGCGCCACAGAGGTGGGGGCAATAAAGCCCGCTATTACGGTAACTATTATGGGGAAGGAAATCTTTAAAAGCTTGGATACATTTGCGGGATTATAAGGCATTCTTATCATTCGTTCCTTTTTTGTGGTTACAGCCTTGATTGCAATAGGCTGAATGATAGGAACCAATGCCATATAGGAATATGCCGCAACTGCGATAGCGCCCACATATTTTGAATCAAGCACCTGAGATACGAGAATTGAAGTAGGACCGTCTGCCGCGCCGATTATACCGATAGACGCCGCATCCTTAAGGTCAAAGCCCAGCAGTACTGCAAGAACCACAACGAAGAAAATACCAAACTGTGCGCCTGCACCAAACAAAAACATCTTAGGGTTTGAAAGCAGAGGGCCAAAGTCTATCATTGCGCCGATACCGATAAACAATAATAGCGGCATAGCTTCAGAAGCCTCTATACCAATTTCAAAAAGCCACTGAATAATACCCTTAACCTCGCCTATTCCCGTGATTTCCTGATTAAGAACACCCGAAAAAGGCAGATTTACAAGTATTGCGCCAAAGCCCATTGGTAGCAACAGTGAAGGCTCATACTTCTTAGCTATAGCAAGATAGATGAGCAACAGACCTACAGCATACATTATAAGCTGTTTCCAAGTTACGGCTAAAAAGCCTTCAAGTAAGAACTCCATAACAAACTCCTTGTTTAAAAATTGCGACTCTTATTATATAATGCCGCATGTGATTTGTCAAATATTAGCAAGTTAAATTACAGATGAGTTATATATATTTATCGGTATAAAACGCATAACATTCTTCAAAGAAGGGATCGCCCTTCTTCATAGCACGCAGTGCCTCGTGACCGTTCATATTGTTATTTGCCGCATCAATAACACATACGGCTATATTTGAACAGTGGTCAGATGTTCTTTCAAGGTCTGTAATAAGGTCTGCCCAGATAAAGCCCGACTCTATTGTGCACTCACCAGATTTAAGCCTTTTTATATGACCGTTACGCGCTTTAACAATAAGAGAGTCAATGACCTGCTCAAGTGGTTCTACACGCTTAGCAGCTTCAATATCATTATTTACAAAAGAATCCAGTGTGAGGTTAACTATTTCACAAACAGCTTCTGAGAGGCTCTTCATTTCTGCGGCTGCCAAATCTGTGAAATCGATATTCTTTTCTTTTAATTCCTCTGCCGATTCAAGAATATTTACACTATGGTCGGTAATTCTTTCGAAATCGCCGATTGCCTTGAGTATCTTTGAAATTTCTGCACTCTCGCTATCGCTTATATGCTGACCGCTCAGCTTCACAAGATAGGTGCCAAGATTATCCTCATAACGATCAGCTCTCTCTTCAAGGCTTCTTATCTGCTGCGCAATAGTGGCATCATAAGAATTAAGAGCAAGTATGCTATTTTTAATAGCTAAGGTTGAATCCTGTGCCATTTCGCAAGCTACTGCGCTTGCGCGGTCAAGGGCGATGGAGGGTGTTGCAAGCAAACGCTCATCAAGCTGCTCAAACTCATCCTTTTTATCGTCATCAGGAATAAGCTTGATAACAAGCTTTTCAAGCAGACCTGCCATAGGAAGCAATAAAATTGTACAAAGTATATTAAATACCGAATGCGCAATTGCTATACTCATATGATTTGCAGCCATATCGAGAATTGCAGGCTTAAATGCTACCGAAATAATACTGAATACGCTAAGCCAGATAACAGTACCTATTATGTTAAAGGAAAGATGCACCACTGCTGCGCGCCTAGCGTTTTTATTAGTTCCTATAGAAGAAAGCAGTGCCGTAACGCAGGTGCCTATATTCTGACCCATAATAATCGGAATTGCAGCACCCATAGAAACCGCGCCCGTTGAAGAAAGCGCCTGCAAGATACCAACAGATGCCGAGCTTGACTGGATAATTCCCGTGAGAACTGCTCCCACAAGAACACCTAAAATCGGGTTTTTAAAAAGCAAAAACATTTGCTGGAAGGCAGGAACATCTGCAAGCCCGCTTACTGCGCCCGACATTGCATCCATACCGAACATAAGCACCGCAAAGCCTAACAAAATTGTTCCCGTATCCTTTTTCTTACTGCTTTTGCCAAACATGGTCATTACTATACCGATTAAGGCAAGAACAGGTGTAAAGGAAGTAGGCTTTAAAAGCTGAACAAAAATATTATCGCCCGAAATACCGCCAAGGCTTAATATCCATGCGGTAACGGTGGTGCCGACATTGGCACCCATAATAACATTGATTGCCTGACGGAGTGTCATTATACCCGAATTTACAAAGCCCACCACCATAACGGTAGTTGCGGAAGAGCTTTGAATTACCGAGGTAACACCGAGTCCTGTTAAAAAGCCTGCCGCTTTATTGTTTGTAAGGCGGCCAAGCAAGGTGCGCAGACCACTGCCCGCGCGGCGTTCAAGCGACTCGCCCATTACATTCATACCAAACAAAAACAGACAAAGTCCGCCGATAAGTGTTAAAACATCAAAAATTGTCATTCTTTCACCTCATATTTTTAATTTCAAGCTTCTTTTTATATGTGTTTTTTACATTTTAGGGTGCAAATTCGCATTCGCCCCCATTATTTGTAATTTTATCATATTAATGGTAAAGAAACAGCAAAGATTAGGTAAGGCTATTCACCGTCATAATCCATACGGTAGCCGACTCCAAGCTCGTTTGTGATATAGTTCTTCTCTCCCGGTATGGCGCCGAATTTTTTGCGGATATTTGCCATATTCACCTGAAGCTTTTTAGTGCTTCCCTCATCAGGGTAACCCCAAATCTCCTTTATTATGGCGGAATAGGTCATAACCTTGCCACAGTGCTTGGAAAGAAATGCGACTATATTATACTCGGTTTGAGTAAGCTTTATTTCCTTGCCCTTAATAAAAATCCTGCGGGCACCGTAATCTATAACCAACTCCTTAAGAGTGAATTTTCCGTTTAGCGCTAAATCGCTGCTTTGACTGATGTTTCTAAGAGCCGCACGCACGCGAGCAAGTAGCTCTGCCGAGCCGAAAGGCTTTGTTATATAATCGTTTGCACCTATATCGAGAGCCGCAACCTTTTCGTTCTCCTCACTCCGCGCAGAAACAACTATTACAGGCACTGCCGAGCTTTCTCTTACAAAAGTAATCAGCTGCGAGCCATCGGCATCGGGCAAACCTAAATCGAGTATTATAAGGTCGGGAATATAGGATGAATACATAGTTTTAGCACTTGCAAAATCCTCAGCCTTAATCACCTTATAACCCTCATTTTCAAGTAACGCGCCAACGAGCATTCTTATGTTGTCCTCATCCTCAACGACAAGCACCTTATATTTATTGTTCATCTTCAAGCTCCTCTGTTTCAAGAGTAAAACGGAAGATAGCCCCTCCCGATTTAACATTTTCTGCTGTTATATCGCCGCCGTGCGCCTTTATTATGGAAGAACACACAGAAAGACCTATACCTGCATTCCGTTTCTTACTGTCTGCAAGGCGACCGCGTTGCTCATAAAGCCCGTTAAATATTGTCTTTAACCGCTCAGGCTTTATTCCGCAGCCGTTATCACTTATTTCAAATATTGCCTGTTTACCCAAGGTGAAAACGCGAAGGCGAAGACGCGTCATACCCAAAGCATGCTGAACTGCATTTTCAAGTATATTAACGATTACCTGCTCAATGAGTATGGCATCTATAGATATTATCACAATATCATCGGGTATATCTATTTCAACCTTTTGGTTTGGATAGCGCTTTTTAAATCCTACTATTACAGAATCAATAAGCTCTTCTAAAACCGTGGGAGTTCTTATAAGGTTAACACTTCCACTGTCAATTCGGGTTACAGAAAGCAGATTTTCAACTATTCTTACAAGCCACTGCGAATCCTGACAAATGCCCTCAAGCATCTTCTGTTGCTGCTCTTGAGTCAATTTATCCTTGTTTTCGAGCAGCGCTGAGCTTGAGCCATAGATGGTAGTAAGTGGGGTGCGAAGGTCGTGCGAAACCGAGCGCAGCAGATTTGCGCGCATACGCTCGTTTTCGCTTTCAGCCCTTATTATATCGTGCCTTCTCACCTTGGTTATAAGCGCGCTTGTGAGCACAGATATAACTATCATAACAACCGCAGAAATTATATTCGCAGGAAGTGATAGACTGAACTGAAAAAACGGAAATGTAAAGGCATAATTTACCGCAACACAGGAAATAACGGCGGCGATTATACCATAAATATAACCTTCAGTTATAATTGAAATCACAAATACCGAAAACACAAAAAGGGTTGTTATAAGCTCGCTTATATTGGCTTTGTGCATAACAAGACATAGTGCAAAGCTGATAGCAAGCACCAAGGCGGTTATAACCGAATTTTTAATAACACTGTTAAGTTTTTTCATCAAAGCACCTCATTTCACTCGTATGCCTTACAAGAATGGATTGGATAAAAAGCGCCGAAATAATCCGCTTTGAGGCGGATTCGGATTATTTGCTCTACCCTGATATATTATCATATATAAAGTTAAGATACGGTAAAGTTTTTAAAAAAACACCGAACCGATTTTCAAATCGGCTCGGTGTTTTTCTTAAGTTTTTTCAGCTTCAATACTAAGCTCGGTTTTATCCGAATTGTTTTTTATTTCAAGTCTTTTTTCAACAAATTGCTTAAATAGGACATAAAGCACCGAGCACACAGGAACCGAGAAAAGCATACCAAGTATTCCAAATGCACCGCCGCCCACGGTTACGGCCACCAGCACCCACATTCCTGGAAGGCCCACCGATTTGCCGACAACCCTTGGATAAATAAGATTGCCCTCGAGCTGTTGAAGCACAATAATAAATACCACAAACCAAAACGCCTTTACGGGGTTTTCGAGCAGTATCAGAAATGCGCCCACTGCGGTGCCGAAAAAGGCGCCAAATATGGGAATTAGTGCCGTAAAGCCAACGAGCACCGATATGATGCCCGCATATGGCATACCGAATATCATCATTCCGATAAAGCAAAGTATACCGATTATAACCGCCTCGGTAAGCTGGCCTGTTACGAATTTAGTAAAAACGCGGTTGGTTAAAGCGGTAATGTTAACGATTCTTTCTGCGGCTTTTTCGCTGAATAGTGCACGCACAACCTTATTAGCCTGACCACCCAACTGCTCCTTACGGGAGAGCAGGTATATAGAAAATACTATACCTAAAATAATATTCACAAAAAAGGATGCAATTGAGGTTGTGAAGCTTACGGTTTTATTAAGCACACTATTGCCGTAATTCGAGGCAAGGTCAGTGAGCATTACACCTATCTTATTGGCATCAAGATCAATAGCGGGAAGCTCGAAATTAAATCTTTCGAGGAACTCTGTGAGTTGAGTATACCACTTTTCAAATGTGCTTACATACTGAGGTATACGGTCTATAAAAGATACCACAGTATCCCCTATTGCGGGGATTATCATAAACACTATGGCGAAAATAATACCTAAAACTATAATCAAGCTAAGTGCCAGACATATCGGCCTTCTTATATTGCTCGCGAAATTGCCCTTAGATTTTCTAAAAAGCCACATCCAAAGCTTTTCCATAGGAATAAGCAATAGATTCACAACATAAGCAATGCAACCGCCCACAATAAAGGGGGCGAATATTGAAAGGATTGAGCCTACTGCCGAAATCACCTTTTCGGGCGTTGTTATAAGCACATAAAGCAGTGCCACAAACGCGGCTAATATAAGTGCATATTTAAGTAGCCTTCGGTTAAGAGGCACAGTAAGCTTAATTTCCTTGCTTTGAGTGTTTTTATCCTTCATTTTAATCCTTTTCATCCTCTTGAGTTTCCGATTCGCTCTTTTCTACCTTAATAGTAGAAACACGGTGCGAATCAATTTCGGTAACGGTAACAATAAGATTTTCAAAGGTGAAGCTATCATTCACATCGGGAATATTACCAATCTGCTCGGCTACCCAACCGCCAACCGATACGCTATCCGATTCGGTTTCAATATCAAATTCCTCGCAGAAATCATCCAAGTTCATATTGCAGTCAATAATAAAGTTGTTTTCATCAAGCTCTTTGAATTCCTCAACAACCTCATCGTGCTCATCCCAGATTTCACCTACGAGCTCCTCGAGTATATCCTCCATAGTAACTATACCTAAGGTGCCGCCGTATTCATCAACCACAACAGCTATATGTGATTTTTCTTTTTGCAGTTTTTTAAGAAGGTCATCTGCCATTTCGGACTGATGCACAAACAAAACGGGCGATATAATATCTTTTATCGGCTTTGTTGTAACGCCACTGCCAACATAAAAATCCTTTTGATGGATTACGCCGATAATATTATCAATATTATCTTCATATATCGGTATACGCGAAAATCTTGTGCGTGTAAAGGCTTGAGCAATTTCTTTTTTAGCTGTATCAACAGGCAACGCCTCAAGGTCAACACGGTGGGTTAAAATATCCTCTGCCTTAAGGTCTGAAAACTCGATAGCATTGCGAAGCAGGTCACCCTCATCGGTATCAATGCCACCCTCCTGCTCGGCCTCATCAACTATCATAAGAAGCTCCTCTTGGGACATTCTCTCATCCTCTTCTATCTTAAAGAGCTTGGAGATAAGCTTCTTCCACATAGAAAAAACGAAGTTTAACGGCAAAAGCAGCCATATAAACAAACGGATAAGAGGGGCTGAAAACATTGCGAACTTTTCGGGGAAATCGTTAGCCACGCTTTTTGGGGTTATTTCGCCAAAAATGAGAACTGCCACCGTTACAACAAGTGTTGAAAGCGCGGCGCCGTTTTCTGCTTTTATAACCTCAACAAAAAGCACTGTGCCCATAGAAGCCATAAGTATATTCACAATATTATTACCGATAAGTATGGTGGATATCAGTCGGTCATATTTTTCAGCTAAGGATAACGCGAGTTGCGCTCTGCGGTCTCCTTTTTCGGCCATTGTTTTAAGCCTTGTTTTGTTAAGCGAAGAAAATGCAGTTTCTGTAGCAGAAAAATATGCCGACATTATAAGGCACACTGCCATAATTATGATATAAGTCAATATATCGCTTTCCATGATTTTTTAAAAAACTCCTTGTTTTATAAATAATTTTTATTTTTTAATTTTTAGACGCAAAAAGACATACCCGTATCCTTAACAGAATGCAGGTATGCCACTATATATACAAGCTAAATTATTGTAACAGTTCCCGTCGCCTGTGTCACTGTCCATAAAGGCAGTAAACCTCCTAAAAATCAGAATTTATTAAATTATAACAAATTGGCACATAATAGTCAAGTAGATTATTGACAAATCAAAAAAACGATGATATAATTTGACTATACTTTAAAGGCAATGATGAAGAAAAGTAACCTTATAAACGGTGTTAAGTGAGTGGCAGACAGTGCAAATGCCGCCATACGCATAGGGTGAAGAACACTTCGTAGCTGCAATCTGAAAGGCGGAAAGCTTAGTAGGTGCGTCGTGTCCGGCGCGTTAAAGCCGGTAAAGGTTTTTAAAGACCTTGAGTGACCGTTTTTAACACGGTAAATTAGGTGGCACCGCGGATATGCGTCTATTCGTCCTAAAGCATTAGGACTAATAGGCGCTTTTTGTTTTGCATAAATTGATTTTGGAGTGATATTAATGAAGCACATCGACATTATTGACATTATGAATTCAGCCGAGCTTATAGGTACTGATGTTACCGTTTGCGGTTGGGTGCGCACCTCACGCGATTCTAAGAATATGGCTTTTTTAGAGCTTAATGACGGCACAACACTTAAGCATCTACAGATAGTTATTGATAAGAGTGTTTTAAGCGATATTTCCGAGTTTATGAAGCTTGGCACCTCACTTAAGGTTGTGGGCACTGTGGTAAAATCGGTGGTAGCAGCCGATTCCGTTGAAATAAACGCAAAGGAAATTTCGGTGCTCGGCGCATGTCCTCCCGAATACCCCTTACAAAAAAAGCGCCACACACTCGAATACCTGCGCACCATTCCAGCTCTAAGAGTTCGCACCAATACCTTTAACGCGGTGCTTCGCGTGCGCTCGGTGGTATCCGCCTGCATTCACGAATTTTTCCAAGACAGGCACTACACCTATATTCATACCCCGCTGATAACCGCCAGTGACTGCGAGGGCGCAGGCGAAATGTTTAAAGTTACCACAATTGGTTACAGTAATGAATATAAATCTGAGGAAGAATACGATGCCGCCGATTTCTTCGGCAGAAGAGCCGCTCTTTCAGTTTCGGGACAGCTTGAGGGCGAGGTTGCGGCTATGGCGCTTGGTAAGATTTACACCTTTGGTCCCTCCTTCAGAGCCGAAAAGAGTAACACCCCTCGCCATGTGGCAGAGTTCTGGCATGTGGAGCCCGAGGTGGCTTTTGCAGAGCTTCCCGATATAATTGAAATCGCCGAGGACCTTATTAAGCATATTATAAACACTGTGCTTGAAAAGTGTCCTGAGGAGCTTAAGTTCTTCAACGCGCATTTTGAGAAAGGACTTATCGAAAAGCTCGAGAATGTTGTTAGCCGCGACTTTGCGGTTATGACCTATACCGAGGCGATTGAGGCTTTGAAATCAAGCGGCAAGGATTTCCAGTACCCTGTTGAATGGGGCTGCGACCTTATGACCGAGCATGAGCGTTATATCGCCGAAGAAGTATGTAAGCGACCTGTATTCCTCACAGATTATCCGAAGGAAATCAAATCCTTCTATATGAAGCAGAATGCCGATGGTAAGACCGTTGCGGCAACCGATTTGCTCGTTCCCACAGTGGGTGAGATAATCGGCTGCAGCGAACGAGAGGCAGACCTTGACAAGCTGCTTGAGGCTATGAAAATCAGAGGTATGAATCTTGAGGATTACAACGATTATATCTCGCTTCGCCGCTTTGGTTCGGTACCGCACAGCGGCTTTGGCTTGGGACTTGAAAGAATTATTATGTATGTTACAGGCGTTCAGAATATCCGCGATGTAATACTTTACCCAAGAACAGTTGGAAACATTTCTTAATTAGGTGTGATTTTATGTATAAATCTAAGCTTGATGTTTTACAAACACAAAGCATTATCCGCTCGCTAAGGCACAAGTTTGAGGAGCATCTTTGCGATGCCCTTAATTTGAGTCGCGTTTCAGCGCCCTTATTCGTTAAGCAAAACAGCGGTCTTAACGACAACCTAAGCGGTGTTGAGCGCCCCGTTACCTTTGATATATTACAGTCGGGTGAGATGGTTGAGGTTGTGCATTCGCTTGCTAAATGGAAGCGAATGGCGCTCCAAAAATACGGCTTTAAGCTACACACAGGTCTTTACACCGATATGAACGCCATCCGCAGAGATGAAAGGTGCGATAATATCCATTCGCTATATGTTGACCAGTGGGACTGGGAAAAGGTGATTTCGCCTGAGGATAGAACCGTTGACTTTTTGAAGGATACCGTAAGGCGTATATACGCGGCTATTCTTGCCACTGCCGATTTTGTTGAGCGCAAATATCAGTGCCTTGAAAACTATCTGCCGCGCGATATCATTTTCATAACAAGCGAGGAGCTTTTGCAAAAATATCCCACCCTCAATTCAAAGGATAGAGAAAATGCGATTGCTAAAGAATATGGCGCGGTATTTTTAATGCAGATAGGCTCTCGCCTTTCAAACGGCGAGAAGCACGATGGCAGAGCGCCCGATTATGATGACTGGGCGCTCAACGGCGACCTTCTTATATATAACAAGGTTTTAGACTCGGCACTTGAAATTTCCTCAATGGGAATTCGCGTGGATAAGCAAAGTCTTTTAAGTCAACTTGAAAGCGAAAATGCGCTCGACCGCTTGGAGCTTCCCTTCCATAAGGCGCTTATAAATGATGAGCTTCCGCTAACAATAGGAGGCGGTATCGGTCAGTCAAGACTTTGTATGCTACTGCTTCAAAAGGCACATATCGGCGAGGTTCACGCCTCTGTGTGGCCCGAAGAAGAAATCAAGAAATGTAACGAAATGGGAATTGAACTTTTATAATTCACAATCAACTTAAACAAAGCCTCTGCTTTAAATTTAAAGCAGAGGCTTTGTTTGATAAATAATGAAAAATTTTGGTGTTTCGCATTTGCGAAACAGCTATAAATAACGGGCGGTCGAAAATCGCCCGCCCCTACGCTAAAAATATAAAACCGCATTGTAGGGAGAGGTGTCCTCGACTGTCCGTTATTTAATTTCGCGCCGTAAGGCACACCGAAATGCGCAAAGCGCAATTCATTTTCCAAGATTCTTCGCTTGCGCTCAGAATGACATTAAAAAGTCTAGCATCTAGTTAGTTATTCATTGTGCATTAATATATCATCAGCAATTTTGGGAGCTAAGCGGGCGATGGCATCAAAGTCCATAGCATCAACATAGTATTTTTCAAGTTTGTCGTGTACTGCCTTTGCTTTATTGAGTGTATGGGTGGCGGAAAGCAGCAGTTCGCGTGTGATGCGGCGATTAAAAAACATTCTGCCGCGATATTCACGCATAAGCGCTACATCGGAAAATCTGCGGGTATGGATACGGCGCTCATCACCGCCAAAATTTATATACTCGTTTTCGGTAACAAAGGCGAGGGATAGCTCGGGAATTAATATATGGTCAATAAGCTGAGTGGGCAAAAATGGATTTTTAAGGGTTATTATCTCATAACCCCTTTTAAGCGCCTCTGCTCTCACCTTTTCCATAATACAATTAGAAGCCGCGCCGAATTTATCCTCTATTATAATTTTATTTTTATAAAAATCATTTACGGTATTTTTATAGCTAACTACGCCTTTAGGAGTGATACCGCCTATAAACCGCAGCCATTCCAAAGAGTGCTTTTTTAACTTTTCGGGGATAAGCTTTCTGGCAAGGCGCGCGCCGAAAGCGGCTGCGCGAGCCTCATCGGTATATCTGCGGGCAAGCTTTAAATTATCATATAAAAGCTGCCCTGCCGCGGCAAGATAGTTTTTTACCGTTTTGTGAAGCGCCTTGTTTTCATCGGTAACGGATATTATTTCCTGCGCTTTCATAAAAAGCTTTTCTCTGTTCCAAAACTCACCGAGATTAAGTATTTCCTCGCAGGCGGCGGGGTATTTAGGCTCTACTATATGAGGTGCGGTACCATCAATAATTACGGTTTTTGTATCCCAGATTACCACCCCATCAAGAGAATCAGGGTCAGAGGAGCAGACACAAAGGTCCACACTGTATCCCTTTTCGGCGGCGCGAGCCACCATATATTTCATAAATGAGGATTTCCCCGTTCCAGGCCCGCCCTTAATAATAATAGCGCGCCAACCCTCGCCCGATACAAAGCTATCACCAAAATGCGATACAAAGCCTTCGCACGAATTTGCGGCTAAAAAGTATTTCGGATACTGTTTTTCCATATAAAAGCCTCCGATTTTTAATTTATTTTTCATATTATACTATTCTAAAAGCAGGGGCTTTGACACAGGCGCAAATTTATGGTATTATATTTTTGTGAGTTGGTTTCACGGTTGCGT
>CAZIXG010000005.1:0-18233 GCA_964543305.1 uncultured Ruminococcus sp. | reverse complement strand
AAAGCAACAGGTATAGTTAGGCGTATAGATGACCTTGGTCGTGTGGTTATCCCCAAGGAAATAAGAAGAACAATGAGAATTCGTGAGGGCGACCCGCTGGAAATTTACACAAGCGGCGGCGGGGAGGTTATTTTTAAAAAATACTCGCCTATGGGGGAGCTGGCTTCGTTTGCGGCGGAGTATGCTGAGGCGCTCTCGGGCGGCACCGACCTTGGCGTTATAATCTGTGACCGCGACCACTGCATTGCGGCGGCGGGCGTTTCGAAAAAAGAAACGCTCGAGCGAGAGGTTACGCCCGAGCTTGAAAAGATTATGGAAAACCGCAAGACCTTTATTGCAGAAAAAGAAAATATTTTTGCGGTGGCAGGCAGCGACCGCAAAATCTGTGTGGCGGTGCCTATAATCTCGGCGGGGGATTTAACGGGAATTGTTGCATTTCTTGAAAACGATATTAAAGCCTCTGCTTCGGACACCGATGTGAAGCTTGCCACAGTTGCCGCAAAATTTTTAAGCACAAGAACAGAATAGAACGGTTAGCAATTTTCAATTAGCAATTAACAATTAAATGTGTTTTGCAAAGCAAAACAACATATATTCCGTGCCGAAGGCACATATTAATTTTTCATTATTCATCATTCATTATTCATTAAAAAAGCACCCGCTTTTTCGGCGAGTGCTTTCGTTTTAAGTATTATTAAATTAAGCCATATGCTCCTGAATATAATCAACAACATTGCCAACTGTTTTAAGATTTTCTATCTGCTCATCGGGGATTTCAACCTCGAACTCATCCTCGATAGACATAAGCATCTCGACAACATCAAGGCTATCTGCGCCAAGGTCATCAGCAATATCGGTTTCAAGGGTGATGCTATCTATCTCTGCATCAAGCTGATCTGCTAAAATCTGTCTCATTTTTTCGAATACCATAAATAGTTGCTCCTTTAATAATGATACGACGGAAAACCGCCTTAAGTTTATTAGCTTATATAAAAATAATATGTGTTGTTAGAGGTTTTGTCAATAGTTTTTTCGATATTTTACACCTTATTAATTAAAATTTAAATATTGCAAAATTAATTCTTGACATCCTGGTTTTTTGCGGTATAATAAATAGTGCTCAGTTAAACATTGGGGAATTGTGTAACGGTAGCACGACAGACTCTGACTCTGTTTGTTGGGGTTCGAATCCCTATTCCCCAGCCAAAAAATAGACTTGCTTTTGCAAGTCTATTTTTTTATCCATTGCGAAAGCAATGGTATATCATCAGCCGTTAGGCTGTATATCATCAACAACGGTTGCACCGTTGTTGTATCTCATCACACCTTTAGGTGTGTATCAAAAATTCTTTCGCAATCATGATATATCACGAAAATATGTAGGAGTTCGAACACATAGGTTAAAAATTTAAAAAACTTCGAATTCGTACACCCTTTCCAAAATGAAACCACCCTAATGGGTGGTTTTTCATTTTTGCTGGGGAATCGTTTGGATGCGGACAATTTTTGCCGTACGGCAAAAATGTTCGTCGAAGCAGGCGCAACACCGCGATAGGTGTTGCGGTCTGCTCAAGTCTCGAGCAACGAAGATTTTTCGCAACCGCTCGGAGCGGTCAAAAAATCGAGCGGCGCAGAGTATCCCGTTAAGGCTTTTTAATTACTAATTAGTTTCTCATGTATCCACGAAAATTCCCTCATATATTCATAGTCGGGGGAATAGTAGGCGGTGTTTATAAGCTCATATTCTGTAAGTGCCTTATCTGTCTGCCAGCCGCTATCAGTTTTGGATAGGGTGAACTGCACTCGGCTTACAAACTTGCCCTTGCAAGCGGGCTCTAAAACTATCACACCGTTTATTTTTTTGCAAACGCTGTCATGGTCGTGGCCTATGAACAGGGCGTCTATTTTATCACCGTATTTTTCGGCGATTTCGCCCACACCGACACTGCCGTATTTAGATTGCAGACCGTAATGAATATTACCCACAATTATATCGGCGCTATCCCCGATTTCCGCTAAAATTTTGCCTACCTCGTCAATAGGCTCGGTGAAGGTCATATTGTCATAGTGCGCGGGCGCGCTTTTTTCCCAAAGCGGCACACGAGAGGCGATAAGTCCGAAAACCGCCACCCGCACACCGCGGATTTTAAATATTTTATATGCCGATAAAAACTGCTCGCCGCTTTCAGTGTAAATATTCCCCGCCAGCACCTCGCCGTTAAAATCGGCGATTTGTTTCTCAAGGCAGGAAAACTCAAAATTAAACTCGTGGTTGCCGATGGTCCATATATCGTACTCAAGATAGTTGAGCGCCTGTGTTACGGGGTGAATTTCAAGTCCTCGAAGCTGCTCAACGCAATTGCCGCGTGAGATATCGCCTGTGTCTATAAGCAGTAGCTTTGAGTCGCGCATACGCTGCTGCTTCACAACAGATGCCACCTGCGCCATACCGTAAACCGCGGTGGTATCCTTTTCGTAGTCATAAGGATAGAGCATACCGTGAATATCGCTTGTTTGCAAAATTGTGACGGTGGCAGTATGTGTGTGCAAAATTATAATAAGTATTAAGCAAAGCAGTGCTGCCGCCGCGGCAAACGCCGCCGTTATTCCCTTAATTTTTCTCTTCATTTTCCCACCACACATCTCTTTTCATTGTTTTTCCCCGAAAGGAAGCGAAAATTAACAATTAAAGAAATTTTCGCATTTGCTCTTGAAAAGGGTATGCGGGTGTAGTATAATGTCTTGGATTGAAAAACAGTTTTCCGCGGAAAACGGACAGGAGTTTTTATGAAAAAGATTTTTAAGGCATATTTAGGCTGCCCGATTATACTGCGCATCGCGATAGGTCTTGTGATAGGTGCGGTGCTCGGTGTTTTCGTGCCTGCGGCATCATTTATCACAGTTTTTGGTGATATTTTTGTTGGCGCACTTAAATCGGTAGCGCCGATTCTTGTGTTTGTTCTCGTTATCGCATCTCTTGCAAGCGCGGGCAAGGGCATTGGCTCAAGGTTCAAAAGCGTTGTTTTTTATTATATGCTCAGCACCTTCCTTGCGGCGGTGGTTGCCGTTGTGGGAAGTTATTTGTTTAAGGTTACGGTGCCTCTAACCGAGGCGGCAACACAGTCCGCCCCCGCAGGTCTTGGCGAGGTTTTCAAAGCGTTTCTCACTAATATGGTGGCAAACCCCGTTGGCGCGCTTATGAACGCTAACTATGTGGGCATTCTTACCTGGGCGGTAATCTTCGGACTTGCACTTCGCGCCTTTGCGAGCGATAGAACGAAGGAAATGCTCACCGATATTTCGAATGCGGTTTCCAAAACTGTGGCTTGGGTTATCGAAGCCGCTCCCTTTGGTATTATGGGACTTGTGTATGCCTCCGTTTCGGAATACGGTCTTGAAATATTTACCGATTACGGAAAGCTTTTATTGTTGCTTATTGGCTGCATGCTGGCAGTAGCGCTTATAGTTGACCCGTTTATCGTGGCGTTGGCGCTTCGCCGCAACCCATATCCGCTTGTTTTTAAATGCTTCAAGGAATCGGGTGTTACCGCCTTTTTCACAAGAAGCTCGGCGGCAAATATCCCCGTTAATATGAAGCTTTGCGAAAAGCTTGGTCTTGACCGCGAATATTATTCGGTAGCTATCCCCTTGGGCGCTACAATTAATATGGATGGCGCCGCCATCACCATAACGGTTATGGCGCTCACCGCGGCTTTTTCTCAGGGTATCAGTGTTAATATTCTTATGGCTATAATCTTAAGCTTTGTTGCAACCCTTGGCGCATGCGGTGCATCGGGTGTTGCAGGCGGCTCGCTGTTGCTTATCCCGATGGCGTGCTCACTGCTTGGAGTTAGCGGCGATATCGCAATGCAGATGGTGGGCGTTGGCTTTATTATCGGCGTAGTGCAAGATTCACTTGAAACCGCCATCAATTCCTCGGGCGATGTTATTTTCTGCGCAACCGCCGAATACCGCGAGCGAATTAAAAAGGGCGAAGAAATAAAATTATAATGCACAATGCATAATTAAACTAACATTAAAGCACCTGCTATATTTAAGCGGACAGTCAAGAACGCCTGTCCCTACATAGCAGGTGCTTTTTAATTAATTGCTAATTGAAAATTTTAACATTTGCGGCTATACTATAATATATCTTAAAAAAAGAGGTGATTGATGTGAGGGCAAAAAAGCTTTTTAAAGGCTTAGCTTTAGCCTTGCTGATTTTTATTACCGCCGCGGCGGTAATTGCGGGCGTATATTTCCTGCTTCAAAAATACTACGCTCATAGGGGCGAGCCTTTTGTTCCCGATTATGATAGGATTACCCTTACAGAAAGCACCGACTATGAAACGATATTTCTGCAAACAGGTATCGGCGAGACGGCTGCCAAAAAGCTTATTGCAGAAGGAAGCTTCGATAAAATCCTGAAAGCTCAGGATAAATTTTTCACCGAGCCCCAGCTTGAATGCAAGCCGCTTATCGGGTGGTTTACGCGTGAGGACAGGCTGAAGGGCACTAAAAACACGCCCTTTTATGATTTGCAGGCAGGCGATATTATTGTTACTCTTGCCACCCACTCGGGCGGTTGGCGGCATGGCCACGGCGGACTTATCATAAGTAACGGCACAACGCTCGAAAGCCTTAGAATCGGCAAAAGCTCATCCCTCGAAAACCTTAGCTATTGGCGGAAATATCCAACCTATGCTATTCTTCGCGTGAAAGACTGCACCGAGGAGGAGCGCCAAGCGGTGGCAGATTTCGCGCTTGATAATCTATACGGTAAGCCCTATAAGCTGTTTTCGGGGCTTTTTGGAAAGAAAGCGCCCGACTTTAAAAGCGAGGACTTTGGACTTCACTGCACCTACCTTATGTGGTATGCATGGCAGCACGCGGGGGTTGACCTTGACAGTGATGGCGGCAGATTTGTGACAAGCAGTGACCTGCTGCATTCTGACAAGGTGGAAATTGTTCAGCTTTACGGAATAGACCCGAGAGATTTTATTTAATGCACAATTAATATAAAAAAGCCTCTGCTTAAATTTGAAGTGAATCATGCAGAGGCTTTTTAATTGTTAATTGCTAATTGCTAATTGAAAATCATATAATTCCATTCACAATATTAAGCTCGCTATCAAAAAGGGTAAACTGCGCATCATAACCTGCGGCAATTCTGCCCTTAAAGTCAAGCCCCATAACTGCGGCGGGGGTGGCGGTCATCATATATATGACCTCACCTAAAGGTATTCCCGCGCGAGTAGCGGTGCGAAGCAGAATATCACTTGTTGCGACGCTTCCCGCAAAGGCGCTGCGGTCAATAAGCTTTGCAACTCCATCCTCAATAACAAAAGGAACGGGGCAGTCGGTATATTCCTTGCCCTCTTTTCCTATTCCACCAGGTCTGAGCGCATCTGTTATAAGGCAAACGCGGTCTGCTCCCTTGATTTTAACTATCATTTTAAGCAGCTCTACGGGCAGATGGCAACCATCGGCAATAGCCTCAACATAAATATCATCATTAAGGTAAGCCGACTCGATAATTCCAAGATGGCGAAAGCCCTTATGGCGAGTTATGGTTGAGGTGCAGGAATAAAGATGTGTTACTAGGCGGTTGCCGGCTTTAAACGCGCGTTCAACATCCAGATACTCCGCCGAGGAATGCGCCGTAGCTCCTATAATTCCCTTTTTGCCCAGAGCATCAATAAACGCGTTATCCTTATCCTTTTCGGGGGCATAGGACCAGCGCGCGATTATATCGCTATAGTTTTCAAGCAGTGAGGTATATTCCTGAATGTCAATATCGCGAACTATACCCGGTGCCTGACCGCCGCACATTTCGAGCGCAAAATAGGGGCCCTCAAGATGAACGCCGCCGATTTCCAGAGCGCATTCATCCTTAACCGCACGCGCGCACTCAAGCACACGGACCATAGTATCATAATCTGTTGCGGATATTGTGGGATATATAACTCGGGTTCCGTGAGCTGCGTGGATATCACACACGGCTTTAAACGCCTCGGGTGTGGCATCAATAAACTCGGCACCACCGCCGCCGTGGCAGTGAATTTCTATAAAGCCTGCCGAGATATAGTTGCCGCAAAGGTCAACTATTTCATCACCCTTAACGCTTCCCGCAGGCACAACATCAATGATTTTTCCATCACTGACCAGAATATCAAAGCCGCCCGCTACCTTTTTATCGGTAACGATTATTCCGTTTGTTAAAACCTTCATTCTATCACGATTTCCTTTTTCTCTGTGTATGAACGCTTAATAGCATCAAGTATTTTTACGGGGTAAACCAGCTCATCATAGCTTTCACACATCGTGCCATGCTTTACCATTTCGCAAAACTCCTGAAGCTCTCTTTCAAATGTATAGTCCACATCAAGGCAGCTTCCCTCAAGCAGAGTTTTATCCTCGCACATAACATTTGCATAGAATCTGTAGGAAGAGCAGAAAATTCCGCAAACATCAAAGTCGCCGAAGTTAAAGATAACCGTGAGGCGCTTTTTCTTTTCATCGGGGCAATGCGCAATAACCGATTTAACATTTCTGCCAAAAACGGAAATAAGCATTTCAACCAAATGCTGTGAATAGAACCAGAAGCCGCCATAGATGTTATCCATATCAACAGGGCAAGCCACAGTGCCGCCAACAACGGTTGAAGCTTTAACCTGACGCGCAAGCGGTTTTAATTCATCAAGGAATTTAACACAACTGCCGCCGCACAAAAGCGCGCCGTTTTCGCGTGCTACCGCTGCTAGCTCCTGCGCATTTTCAAGGCTTGCGCAAAAAGGCTTATCGATAAAGCAGGGAACGCCTGCCTTAACATAGGGCATAGCATATTTATAGTGGTTATCGCCGTGGCGAGCCACAACCATAACGGCATCAACCTTACCTAAAAACTCATCAGGCGAAGCGGCGACATAGGTAGCGTAGCCCTTATCAACTATTCGTTTTGTTGCTTGGCTATCATCGCTATAAATGCCAACGATTTCGATATCCCCAAATTTTTCGGGGCACTCCTTTATAAGCTTGCCAAAGGCATCGGCATGAGAATTTTCAACACCTAAAAGTGCGATTTTCATAAGTCTAGCCCTCCCTTACAGGCAGTGGGTTTTGCGCGTGAACAAGGTCGATAACCTGCAGCTGCAGCAGCACCTGCTCAGGTGTTACACGCATTTCCTTGCCGTTTACAAGATAATCATATATCATATCGTAGTAATACTCAACCGCATCATCAAAAACAGAGCCCTCGATATCTATATGCTCCTCAACCCAAGGAAGTGTTTCCACGCAGTAAGCAGGGGTGCCATCCTCGTTTCTGAGAGCTTCTAATGTGAACTTCTGATCGGGTGCCTTTTCGGGGTCAAAATACTTATAATCAACGGTTGTGTGCGTGCACTTGATAGAGCCGTTTTTGCAGGATACCACAAAGGTTGGGGGCGCATAGGCATTACAGCTTGAAATTTCAAGGTCAATAAGCGGCTTAGAGGGCGCTGTGATGATAATCTTGCCGTAATCCTCGGCATCACCGAAGGTGTTTACTGTGCGAAGGGATGAGAAAATCTTCATCTCGTTAATTGCGGGGAAGCCCAAAAGCTCAAGCGCCTGATCGAGCGGATGAGGGCCCGAATTGCGAACAGAGCCTGCCGCACAGTCGAGTGCAGTCTGCCAGTCCCAACGGCGGGAAAATCCCGAATAGTTTATGGTGAACTGAATGGGCTCGCCTAGCTTTCCGCTTTCAAGAATTTTAAGAATTTCGGTGTAATAAGGTGCAAAGCGTGACTGCTGGAAAATATTGAGCATTTTGCCTGTGCGGCGAGAGACAGCAACAGCTCGCGCGCCCTCTTCAAAGCTGCCTGCAAACGGCTTTTCGCAAACAACATTGAAGCCATGCTCCAGTAGGTCGATGGTTATCGGCACATGCTGATGTGAAAATGTGCTATTTACAACAAGGTCGATATCATCTCGCGAAAAAAGCTCGCGGTAATCGGCATAAACATCACAGCCATATTCCTCTGCGGCGCGAACTCTTCTTTCCTCAATAGCATCAACCACCGCCACAACATTATATTTAACATTTTTGTCACTTCTGAAGAACTTGCCGTGAATATCGCGGCCGCTTCTGCCCTGACCGATAATTGCAAGATTTAACTTTTTCATTTATTTTTCCTCCTCGCAGGAATTAATAATATTAATGAGTTCAACAATGCTTTCTTCACTGGCTTCCAATGCGCCGTGTGAGAAGCTACTGCCGCCAGGGCGCTTCAACTGCTCCTCGGTGAGCTCAACATTCTTGCGGTAGTGTGTTTCAAGCATAACCGAGCCTGAATAGCCATCTGCAATAAGCTTAGAAAAGAGCGCTTTATAATCCACAAGACCTGTGCCCACCTTAACGGCATCGGGCTTGCCATCAAGTATATCGGCATCCTTGATATGTATATGCGCAAGATAAGGCTTCACCGCATCATAAGCATCTGCGCTTGCTTTTTCATTAACCCATACCTCGTTGCCGGGGTCAAAAAGCACCTTTATGTAAGGACTATTAATTGCCTTTACAAGCTCTGCGGTTTTATGCGGTGTGTTGCTGTGAACACTGGGGTCTGCCTCGATAACACATATTATATCATATTTTTCGCAAATCTCAGCAATTTTCTTATACTTTTCAGCGCGCACTTCATTACTTGTGCCGTTATCCCAAAAATCGAAGCCGCGGATGTATTTTGCGCCTAAGCTTTTTGCGCGTTTAGCGCATTTTTCAAAGCTTTCTATGTGGGTGGCAATAGCCTCGGCGTCATCAATATCGCACTTGAAAAGCGGAGCAGATATTGCGCAAACAGATAAACCATATTCCTTTGCCGCCGCATTTATATCCTCAATATCCTTGTCAAGAAAATCAAAGGGTGAGCGGTCGTTTACCGAGCGCACCTCCATACATTCAAGACCATACCTTTTGCAAAAGGCCGCCGCCTCAAATATATCCTGTGTTACTTCATCGGTGATAACACCTAAAGAGAAGCTTCTTTTCATATTGGCACCTCACGATTAAAGCAGCTTACTGCCGCTATCTGCATCGCAGTACATTGTAGCGTTATCGTGACGGCGAAGAATTGTTGCGGGGCACATATCGGTGATTTCAAGCGTTACTGTATTGTAAACCGCCTGAGCCTTAGTGGTGGCGGGTACTACACAGAACATATAATCTGCACTTACCATCTGAGGAACGGTGAGTGTATAGGCATATTCAGGAACATCATCAAAGGTGGGGAAGCAGCCATCGTGCACCTGCTGCATACGGCAAACATCATCAAGCTTTGCTTTCTTTATGCGAACAGAGTCGTTAAAGTCTGCAACACCCGGGTCGTTAAATGCAATTTGGCCGTTTTCGCCAATACCAAGGCACACTATATCAATGTGGTTTTCCTCTAATATTTTTTCATAGTCAAGACCATAGTCCGCCACATAATAAACATTCTTAAAGGGTGCCTTGTTGAAAACATGCTCGTTAAGATAGTTTCCAAAGCTCTGCGGATGCTCCTTGGAAAGTCCCACATATTCATCCATATGGAAAGCGTTAACTCGGCTCCAATCAAGCGGCTTTTTAAGCAGGCTTTCAAGCACATCGTTTTGTGAGGGAGCAGCGGCAAAAACCATATTTATGGTTTCTTTCTCAGCCAAAAGACGCTCCATACACTCGGCAATATCATCAGCCGCAGCAATTCCCATAGCTGTTCGGTTCTCATAAATCTCCACCGAAAGCTTATCTTTTTTAAGTTCTTTTAAAATGTTGTTTTTCAAGGTAAAGCCCTCCTTTTAAATCTATTATACAAAGTTTTCTTTTGCAATTAAATTGCAAATAAAAACGAATATATTGCAAATAAATACACTTTATGCTATAATACTGTCGGTGATACAATGAATAGCAAAAAGTTATTTGATTTTAAGTGTTCCGATCTTTTTTTGCACCACACGCTATCCCCCCATCCCGACCCTGATGATTTCTCATTTAAAAGTCACTCTCACAATATGGTGGAGGTCTATTATTTCCTGCGCGGCAACGCGCGCTTTGCGGTTGAGGGCGGTGTTTACGAGCTAAAGCGCGGAAATATCGTGGTTATGGCTTGTGGACAAACCCATAATCTTATGCTTTCAGACACCTCTGCCTATGAGCGCATAGCACTACTTATTGATACACAGTGCCTACCAAAGGAATTTGATATGATAAGTGAATACATATATAGCGGCAACAATATTTTTGAATTGTCCTCGCGCCAGCAATGCTGGTTTGAGGAATATGTGAAGCTTATCAAGACTTCGCCGCGTGAAGTGCGCCGCGACCTGTCTTTGGGCTTTGCCTCAGCAATTTTTTCTATGCTCTCAACAAGAATCGATAAAACTGCCGCGCGCGAGGTAGAAAATTCCACGGTTAAAAGTGTTATCGACTTTATAAACCGCCACCTATCGGATGAGTTGAGCCTTGATATAATCGCCCACGCGCTTTATTCAAACAAGGCAAGCCTTAACCGAAAATTCAGCGCGATTATGGGTTGCAGTATCTGGGAATATATTCTGCGCCGCCGCGTTTTTTCGGCGCGCCAGCGACTTAATATTTCGGGCAGTATCACAGATGCCTTTGAGCACAGTGGCTTTAGGGACTATTCCAACTTCTACCGCGCATATAAAAAATATGTTGGACTTTCGCCATCGGAAGACCTAAAAAAGATGAAATTATAAAAATGCACAATGCATAATCAAGATTCTTCGCTTACGCTCAGAATGACATTAATATAGATGCATCTTAAAAGAAAATAATTAGCAATTAATGTGTTTCGCAAAGCGAAACGATTTATATATGCGCCGAAGGCGCACATTAATTTTTCATTATTCATTAAAAAAGCACCTGCTAATTGATTTAGCAGGTGCTTAAGCTTTTTAATTGCGCATTAATTAAATTTTCTCAGCGATTTCAAAAATCTTAGCGGGAAGCTCGCTTTCATCGCAGGATAAGGTGAATATAAATTCAACATCTTCAATTTTTGCGATTCTCTCAAGGAAAGCCGCAAGCTCTTCATAATCGCGAGAGCCAATTCTGAGTGTTGCATCACCAAAAATATGTGTTACATCGTGGTTGCCCGACTTAATGCCTGCGAGCATACCATAATATTCGCCGTAACCGCTGATGCCGAAGCTATCAGAGTCTATAAGGCGAGCCTTATAGTTAACGGAAAATGTAAGAGTTGAGCTCTTTTCAACACAAACAACATTGCCAAGACTGGTTTCAGCTGCGCTGTTTACCATTTCAACCAACTTTTTGGTTTTACCCGAGCCCTTTTTTCCGATAATAAGTTTAATCATTTATATCAGCTCCTTTATATTATACCGCATATAGCGGTTATTTTACCTCATTTTACTTACCAAGTCGGGCTTCAAGCTGTGCCTTTGCATCCTCGTAACCCGGCTTGCCGAGAAGTGCAAACATATTCTTCTTATAGCTTTCAACACCAGGTTGGTCGAAGGGGTTAACACCGAGCATATAGCCCGATATAGCACAAGCCTTTTCGAAGAAATAGATAAGTCTGCCAAGGTTTTCCTCATCCGCCTTGTCAACCGATATAACAAGGTTTGGCACGCCGCCATCTGTGTGAGCGAGCACCGTTCCCTCGAACGCCTTTTCGTTTACAAAGGACATCGGCTTTCCTGAAAGGAAGTTAAGACCATCGCCATCATTATCCTCTTTTTCGATTATAACATCGCGGCCGTTATCCCCAATGGTAACAACCGTTTCAAACATTATGCGAGAGCCATCCTGAACGAATTGGCCCATTGAATGAAGGTCGGTAGAGAAGGTAACCGATGCGGGGAAGAGGCCCTTGTGGTCCTTGCCCTCACTCTCGCCGAAAAGCTGCTTAAACCATTCTGCCATCATTGTGAAGCGCGGCTCATAGGAAACAAGCAGCTCAACCGCCTTGCCCTTGCGATAGAAGGCATTTCTAAGCGCGGCATAGCGGTAGCAATCGTTAGCTTCAATATCTTGGACATTATAGTCGCGTGCGGCATCCTGCGCACCCTTCATCAGCGCATCAATATCACAGCCTGCAGCCGCAATAGGAAGAAGGCCAACCGCTGTAAGCACCGAAAATCTGCCGCCAACATCATCGGGAACCACGAAGCAGGGATATCCCTTTTCATCAGCGAGCGCCTTTAATGTGCCGCGAGCCTTATCGGTTGTGCAATAGATGCGGCTTGCAGCCTCTTTTTCACCGTAACGCTCCTCAAGCAGCTTTCTGAAAACCCTGAAAGCCACTGCGGGCTCGGTGGTGGTGCCCGATTTTGATATGATATTAACGGATACACGCTTGCCCTCACACATCTCAATGAGGTCGGCAAGGTTACTGCCGCTTATGCTGTTGCCCGCAAAATAAATTTCGGGAACACCTTTTCTAACATTGTTATAATACTGGCCCTTTAAAAATTCAATTGCCGCGCGAGCACCAAGGTAGGAGCCGCCGATACCGATAACGATAAGAATCTCGGTATCCTGCTGAATTTTTTGAGCCGCTGCCTTAATGCGGTCAAATTCCTGCTTGTCATAGTTAAAAGGCAGGTCAACCCAGCCTAAAAAATCGTTACCAAGACCGTCCTTATTGTTAACGGTGTTGTGAGCCGCCAAAACCTGCGACTTCAAACCCTCAATATCGTTTTCACGGATAAAGTCCTGTGCGTAGGAACTGTTAAGCTTAATTCCCATTTAATCAATCCTTCCGAAAACTGTTGCTTTATTCTATTCTACATTATTTTGTGCATTTTTGCAAGCAGAATATATATCCTAACTGTAAATTTTTAGCAGTTATGTTGAATATAGCTAATTGCTAATTGATAATCGCTAATTAAAAATCCCCTCAAGTATCCACAAAAAAGCGGTCATAAAGGTCATTTTGTCGGCATCGTCGCTCGCGGTAATATCTACAGAGCCTATCTGCTCATCACCCACATAAAAATCAACCCTGCCAACGGTGTCACCCTTTTTTACGGGAGCCGAAAGCTCCTCGCTAAGCGTTACATTCTGGGTGATGGATGCCGCATCACTCTTTTTAAGAAGCGCGCCGAAATTCTGCTTTGCCTCAACGGATATTTGCGGCTGAGTTCCGCCCTTTACCTTAAGCGTTAGCCCTTTTTCGAGCTCGGGTGTGATTTCGCTGTAGGCATAATTTGCAAAGCCATAATCGAGCAGCTTTTTAGCGCCGTTAAATCTATCCTGCGAGGTATCGCCGCTCATTATGACCGCCACAAGCTCAAGTCCATTCCGCTCGGCAGTGGCAGAAAGGCAGTAGCCCGCGCCCGAGGTGGTGCCTGTTTTGAGCCCTGTTGTTCCCTCGTAAAAGCGCACCAGCTTGTTGGTGTTAACAAGCTCGCTCTCGCCGCCGCGAAGGGAATCCATCCAAACGGTGGAATATTTTTTTATAAGCTCGTGCTTTATTAGCTCACAGGACATTATCGCAACATCGTGAGCGCTTGAAGCGTGCCCCTCGGCATCAAGACCTGTGGCGTTCATAAATTTTGTATTGGTCATACCAAGCTCTTTAGCACGCGCGTTCATCTGGGCTACAAAGCCCTCCTCGCTGCCCGCTATCTGCTCGCCGAGCGCCACCGTGGCATCATTGGCAGATGCTATCACCGCCGCCTTTAGCAGGTCATCCACAGTCATACTCTCCTGAGGCTCGAGCCAAATCTGACTTCCGCCCATACTGCAGGCGTGCTCACTTGCAACCACCACATCCTCAACCGACATATCCCCGCGGTCTATTGCCTCCATAACCAACAGCAACGACATAATTTTAGTGATAGATGCAGGCGGCAAGACCTCATCTGCATTCATTTCGTATAGTATTTTTCCTGTGTTAACCTCCATCAAAATTGCCGATTTTGCGTTTATTTCAAGCGTTTGCCCAATAGCCGCATCTGTGACCTCGGCAGAAATCGGTATATCGATATCCGAAATATCGCATTCGCTCGAAATAGTAGCGGCGCTCACCGATATGGGGCACATCAGCACCGCCGCCAAGCATACACTTAAAATTTTTATATATAATTTCATATTATCACCCGATATAAAAATATGCGGGTGCGCATTCTTTAATGCACAATTCACAATGCATAATGCATAATTAAGATTCTTCGCTTCGCTCAGAATCACATTGATATAGATAATTTTAAAATTTTGTCATTCTGAAGGGCATTAGCCGTAAAGAATCTTCAAGTTAAAAAACATCGGTTAACGCCTTGGTCCTGCAAAGCGTCCTTAAATCAGGATGTTGTCGAAGAAACCTTTAATATAATTAATTGCTAATTTTTAGTTTGTAATTCCGCTCTATTGCGCCCTTACGCCAATTGTAGGCGCGGTTTTGTGGGTTTTCGCCCGCTTGGTAGCAATCGCGGTAGCCATCAATAAATTCTTTTATATATGTTGGCTGCGCGTTTACATTGTGCGGACAGCCTTCGGCGCATATATCACAGCCCCATAAAATTTTGTTTTGTATGAGTGTGTTTCTTTCCTGCTCACTAAGCTCGCCCTTTTTCTGGCTAAGCGAGGATAGACAGCTTGTCTTATCACAACTAACAGGGCAGGCGGTCTTGCATATGCCGCAGTGTTCGCACTCGGCATAAAGGTTTTCGCACTCAACGGCAAGGTTGCACACAACCTCACCTAAAAAGATGAAGCTGCCATACTGTGGGGTTATAAGCAATCCGTTATCACCCTTAACACCAAGACCTGCGGCGGCAGCCGCCGACACCTCAGGTATGGGCGAATTATCGATAAAATATTCGAATTTGCTTTGCGGGAAGGCTTTTTTTAAGGCATCTACCGCATTTTCAAGCATCCTGCCGCAGACGGTGTGATAATCGGGCACCGCCGCATAGCGGCTTATGTTTTGAGGGGGGTGTTCGTTCACTTTATAGGGGAAAACGCACATTATCACTGTTTTTGCACCCTTCGGGAGCCTTGCTTTTGCGCGACATTCAAGCAGATGCTCGCTTACCCAAGAAAAATCGCAAAAGCCAATATCGCGGATTTCAACAGATGAAAATATTTCTTTGATTTTTTGTTTCACTGCATACACCGCCGTCAAAAAAATTAATAATGAATAGTGAATAATGAATAATTAATGTGTTCCGCTTCGCGGAACGATTTATATATGTGCCGAAGGCACACCGAAATTTTTTATTATTCATTTTTCATTCTTCATTACTTTCTGATTTCCTTAAAGAAATCAGAAAGTAATTTTTTGCATTCATCCTCTTTTATTCCGCCATAGATTTGCGGTTTTAAGCCAAGCGGATAATCGCATAGATTTATAACCGAGTCCATACACCCCATCGCACTATCATAGGCGCCAAAAACCACTTCGGGTATACGCGCGTTTATAATTGCGCCTGTGCACATCGGGCAGGGCTCTAATGTAACATAAAGAGTGCAATTTTCAAGCCGCCAGTCACCCAAGGCGCGGCATGCGGCATCAATAGCCGCTATCTCGGCGTGGGAAAGCGCGCTCTTATTTTCCTCGCGGGCATTTTTGCCTTCAGCTATTATCTCGCCATCTTTAACTATAACTGCACCAACAGGTATTTCCCCTGCTGCAGCCGCCTCACGAGCGAGCGCTATTGCGCGCTCCATAAATTTACTGTTCACCTTCCACACCAACCTTCAAAGAAAAAAGGGAGGGGAAACCCCTCCCCTATATTATTTAAAACAAATTACTTCACAAAATACGCCATTGCTTCGATAAGGTTTATAACGATAAATATTATTATAAACACTGAGGTGAAAAACCATTTATATTTGTGGGCTTCACTACACGCGGTCTGCGATTTTTGAAGGATGTAAACCTCGGTTCCTTTTTGTGAAAGCATTAACACTCCCACAACCGCCAAAAGCATACACGCTAAAAGATACAGTGTGTAGATAAGGTTGAGCGCGTTGTCACCGAGCATGGCATAGCTAAAGAGCACCGAAACTAAATTATTAGCCGCGTGCACCGCCACACACACCCAAATTGATTTTGTTTTAACATATATAAATCCAAGAATAAGACCTACCAGAAAAGCAAAGGGAATCTGCTCAAAATTGCCGTGCATAACACCGAAAATTATCGATGAAGTAATTATCGCAAAGCCCTCGCCGTACTTTTTAAGAAGTCCTAAAATAATGCCGCGGCAGGCAAACTCCTCAACAAGTGCGGGAACCACTGCCGTTGCGATAAGAGAAAGCACGAAGCCTAAAAAGCCGCGCGGATTTTCACCAAAATCCACCGAGTAATCGATGCCGAAGCCATCAAAAAGGCTTCCCGCATAGGAAACTGCAATGTTTGCAAAGGCGCAAAATCCGAGTCCAAACATAAAAAACGGCAGCGCGGTGCCCTTTTCGGGGGCAGAAAAATCCGCCACCTCGCCCACATTCATCCCCGCAAGCTTTACCGCAACAACAAACGGAACTGTGAACATAAGCGTGGATATTATTACCTGCAAAAGCTGTTGGATAGCTGGGTTGTTGGCAAACTGCATCGCCTCATTGACGCTTATACCAAGACTATCTGTTATAAAGAAATAGACGGTTGACCAAACTGCTGAAATCAAATAAATGCAGATAGCAGGCACGCCCACTGTTGCCGCTGTTCGGCGAATGCTCTTTTTTTCCAGATATGTTTCCTGTGTAAAGCCTGTGGGCACAAAGCCCCTAGCCACTGTGGGCTCGCTCTCGGCTTCCTCGCGGTTGTTTTCCGCCTCAGCAGCCTCGAACTCCTGCTCGGACGGCTGAGTGTTAAAATTATCTTCCATTAGAAAATACTCCTTATTGAGTTATTTCCTCAAACCATAGAAAAAGCAAAAATTTCGCTTTTTCAGTGAATAGTGAAGAGTGAAAAGTGAATAGTTTCGGTGTGAGGTTGCGAGCGCGTCCAGTGGACGATGCAGCGAGCAAAACGAAGCGTCGCGGTCGACAGATGCGCCACGCTCCAAGTGCGCGCATCGTCGGGCACCGCAAGAGTCGCCGCATATGCGGCACGGATATTTTCCGTTTTTTGCAACGCAAAAAACACCTTAATTATTCATTCTTCATTTTTCATTCCTCATTTTCTACCGCTCCTGCATCCGCATCTGCGGCTTCGGGGGCATCGTTAACCTCCGCCTCATCGTGCTCAGCCTTGGCAACCGAGAGAATTCTTTCGCCCTCGGCAACGCGCATCACGCGAACACCCTTTGCGGGGCGGGCAAACTCGGAAATAGTGTCACCAAATATGCGGATAACTATACCGTTAGACGCCATCATTATAATATCCTCGTTGTGCTCAATAGGCAGCACTGCCGCAACATCGCCATACTTTTCAACGCGGTAGTTGGTAAGTCCCTTACCGCCGCGGCTCTGCAAGCGATAGCAAGAGCTTGCGCTTATTCTGCCATAGCCCGTTTCGGTTACGGTGAGGATTCGTGTATCCTCCTTGCAAAGCGCCATATCAACGATTATATCATCCTCTGCCATATTCATAGCCTTAACGCCGCGCGCAGTTCTGCCCATAGAGCGAACCTGCTGCTCGTTAAACTTAATTGCCTTACCCTTTCTGGTTGCAACAAGCAGATTATCATTGCCATCGGTCATTCTAACATGAGCGAGCTCATCGCCCTCATCAATAGAAATTGCGATAATACCGCTCTTTCTTGTGTTCTTAAAGTCCAAAAGGCGGGTGCGCTTAACAATACCCTTGCGGGTTATCATACAAATATAGCGCTCATCCTCATCGGTATCGGTAACAGGGAGAATAACATTAATTTTTTCACCCGCCATAAGAGGTAGAATGTTAACAATGTTAAGTCCCTTAGCCGTTCGAGAGCCCACGGGTATCTCATATGCCTTAATTCTGTAAACGCGGCCGAGGTTGCTAAAGAGCATAATTCTATCGTGAGATGAGCACACGAACATATTCTCGATGCTATCCTCCTCACGGGTGGTCATACCTGTAATACCTCTGCCGCCGCGGTGCTGAACATTATATGTGTCACTTGGCAGGCGCTTAATATAGCCGTTAACGGTTTTAGAGATAACACATTCCTCGCGGGGGATAAGGTCCTCAATATCTACTTCGCCCGCAACATCGCTTATTTCGGTGCGGCGGTCATCGCCGTATTTATCACGAAGATTAGGGATTTCGGTTTTAACGATATCAAGTATTATCTCGCGG
>CAZIXG010000004.1:18570-18802 GCA_964543305.1 uncultured Ruminococcus sp. | reverse complement strand
GTAACCTTTTCCTTGCCTGCCTCGTGAATTTCAACCACGGGCTCGAACTGGCATATACCTATGCAGCCTGTTTGAGAAACGGAAACCTTATCCTCAAGGCCCTGCTCGTTTACGGCTTCAACGAAGGCGCTAAGCACGGGACGTGCGCCCGCAGCGATACCGCAGGTAGCCATACCGACAACAACGCGAATATCACTCGCGCCCTCGCGGATAACAACCTTGCTCTTCATTT
>CAZIXG010000004.1:0-18560 GCA_964543305.1 uncultured Ruminococcus sp. | reverse complement strand
TCTTTGATTGCCTGCAATTCAGCTAAAGATTTCATTTAAATATCTTCCTTTCCGCAAAATGCTTGCATTTATATTACAATTTAATTTTTGCCTCGTTATATGCTTCTTTTAAATATTCCTCTACCCACTTTATAACCTCGAAGCTCGAAAGTGGTACACCCTCTAAAACCTCGCGAAGCTCACGGGTGTCAAGACTCACTTCACCGCTATCCGACTTATGCTCGAACAAAAAGTCGGTATCGGGGTGGCCCTGAATGAGTGTTGTGACCGAGGATATTATATCACCGATAGGGGTGAAATCAAGATGATTTTTATGGAAAACGGCAGTCACTGTGGTGCCGTGATTTTTATTAGTTCCATCGTCAACCATCGAGCTTATTTCTATGCTGCCGCCCGTTTGCTCAGCCGCCAGCTTAAGTAGCGGAATGCCAAGCCCCACATTTCGTGTGGTGCGGGTGGTAAAAAAAGGGTTAACAACCGATTTTACCGTTTCCTCACTCATACCGCAGCCGTTATCCTTAATGGTAAGGGTTAAGGTGTCGCTGCTTTCCACAATAAGAATGTGGGTAAGCGTGGCGCCCGCCTTTACCGAATTTTCGGTAATATCAAGAATATTTAAAGATAATTCCTTCATAATATCACCTTAATTTTTTAAATAACTGGCTTCTCACATAAGCGCTGCTATAAGGCTCATCATCTATATCGAAATAATTTTCCTTATCGCGCATATCGGTGAGATAATGCGCATCCGAGCTTATTATAAAGGTTTTATCCTCAAGTGAATACTTTTTAGCATACTCATCCATCTTAGAGCCATCGTGCAGCTCGGCGCACTTAAAGTGCGGTGACGGGGGGAATGTGCCCAAAACCGATATAATACCGTTTGACTGGCGATCAATATGCGCAGGATAGCAAACACCGTTATATCTTGAAACAATATCAGGCACATCCTCCACAGAAATTGTGGTAGCGTTGGAAAGGAGGTATTTTTCATACCCGATAACATTATCCTCGCCATCCATTATCTGTTGCTCGCCGAATATATCCGCTCGGTTTTCAACGAGTATGCGTTTTTTATCTATCTCCTCAGAAAAGCTCATTGCCTCATCCAAGGTTTCAAAAAGACATATGATATGTATATCCTCAGAGGTTGTAAGCTCCATACCCGCAATGGGGATTATGCCGTAGCGCGCAGCCGCCTTAAAAAAGGCGGGGCAGTTTTTGCAGGTGTTGTGGTCGGTTAGCGCCACAATGTTAAGCCCGCAAAGAGATGCCATACCCGCAATATTGTTTGGGGTATTATCATCATCCCCACAGGGGGATAGACAAGAATGTATGTGCAAATCGTAATAATACCTATTCATTACACCATACCGTGTATCTTAACCGCCGCCTCAAATGAAGGCAAGCAGGTTGATAGAATGTTTATTCCCTTTTGCTGCGCCGTATTAAGCACATCCTCTTCAAGGGTAACACCCTCAGTAAGGAGCACACAGGCAACATCAGAAAGGGCGGCTACTGCCACAACATTTATGTTGGACATAATGGTTATCCAAACACTTCCCTCTCTGGCTTTTCCCATTACCCAGCTTAACAGGTCGCCCATATAAGCGCCGCTTATCTCGCGCTCGGGCTCCGGCATACACAAAGGCACAAAGCCGGTTTCAGCAATTAACTGTTCAACCGTCATTTAAGTTCCTCCCTGCATTTTTTGCCCAAGGCTATAAGACAATCCTCAGGGCAAGCCTTTTTTTTAACCACATCTTCCGCAAACGCGCGGCAGCTGGGTGCGCCGCAGGAGCCGCAGTCGATACCAGGGAGTGTTTCGCGAAGCTTTTGAATATCCGCCATCATCCGCATAGACTCCGCCATACTGGAGCTAAGCCTTGATATCGGCTGGTATTCGGGAAGCTCGTTAAATAAATAATCATCGGGAATATATTTAGATTCCTCTGGACTTAAGAAGTTCTGAGATACGGGAAGGTATCTTCTGAGCGACTGCAAACGCGTTTTTGCAATGTACGGATTCTGCATTGTGAGCACGCCGCCCACGCAACCGCCCGTGCAGGCATTAAGCTCGATAAATTCAAGCGGCGGTATATTACCGTTTTCCACCTGATCGAGCACTCGGTTTACATTTTCAATGCCATCAGCCGCAAGATAATCTTCATTAAATATAGCGGTTGACTCACCGCCGCTTGAAGCCCAGCCGATGCCTATCATACCCGATTCCGAAAGCGTTTTAACCTCATCCTTACCCATCGCATTGATAAGGAGGAAATATATATCGCTTATCGAAATTACCTCATCAACGGCGCTTTCATATCCCGCAAAGCCGTTTTTAACATAGCTTGCCTTTGCAGGACACGGGGATATAAAGCACACGCCTATATCCTCATCCTTGAGCTCAGGATGATTTTCCTTAGCACGCTTTCGTGCAAGCTTTGCTGCAACCTCCATTGGAGGAAGCATATGTATTATATTCTCGCTGAGTGACGGAAAACGAAGACCGATAAGTCTTACCACAACGGGACACGCCGAGCTTATGGCTGGCTTTTTAACGCCATCGGTCTTAAGGTAAAGTCGGGTATAGGCAGAAACAAGCTCTGCCGCCTTTGATACTTCAAAAACATCGTCAAACCCGATTTTAAGCAGTCCGTCGAGAACATAGTCAACATCGTCAAGATTATCAAACTGACCGTAAAGCGTGGGGGCAGGAAGCGCTATCTTCCACTTAAAGCGGTCCATACTTGAGAGCTTGCTGCAAACCGCCTTCTTTGCCTTGTGCGGGCAAACCCTTATACACTCGCCGCAGTCGATACATCTTTCGTTGTTTATAACCGCGTGACCATCACGAATTCTGATAGCCTCGGTTGGACAATGGCGAAGACATGTGGTACAGCCCGTACATTTTGAGGTATCTAATAAAACGGAATGTTTATAACCGCCCATAAGCTACCTCCTATTCAAGGTTTACGCGCATAACGACCTTGGTACCCACGCCTACCTCGGAGGAAATCTCCATACTGTCGGTATATCGCTTCATATTGGGAAGTCCCATACCTGCGCCGAAGCCTAAAGAACGAATCTTGTCGGGGGCGGTGGAGTAACCCTCCTGCATGGCCTGATCGATATTCTTTATACCTGGTCCCTTGTCGTCAAGTATAATTTCAATATAATTTTCGCACACGCGAACCTCGGCCTTTCCGCCGCCCGCGTGAATTACCATATTTATCTCACCTTCATACATCGCGATGGATACTCGGCGTATGATTTCGGGGGAGATGCCTAACCGCCTTAAATTCTTTTTAATTTGTATCGATGCTTGCCCTGCGGATGTGAAATCATCGCCATCCACATCAAACTTGAAAACAAGTTCCTCGCTCATCACTTAACCTTGTTCCCTATAAGACCGTTGGTATAAAGAATACCACAAGCCTCATAAAGCCTTTTATCGGTAGTCATAATAACGATGCCGCTCTCGCGTGCGAGCTCAAGCATCTCCTCGGTGGGTTCTTTGGAGCGAACAAAAACGACACAAACCATATCCATCATAACGGCGGTGCGAATAACCTGAGGATTAACTAAACCTGTGAGTAAAACAGCCTGATCCTTAACATAGGCCAACACATCACTCATAAGGTCACAGCCGCAGGCAGAATATATATGGCGGCCGATGTTTTCCTCACAGCAAAGCACATCTGCTTCAAGCAGCTGCTGCATGGTATCGATTTTCATATAAGTATTTTCCTTTATTCAGCGTATTTCGCAAGAATACCGTCCACATCGTCAACAGTAAGACGACCGTAAACATCCTCGTTAACGGTAAGCACGGGAGCCAGACCGCAAGCGCCAATGCAACGGCAGGCGGTAAGAGAAAACTTACCATCTTCAGTGCATTCATCAGCGCCAATGCCAAGCTTTTCACTGAGCTTATCAAAAATATCGCCCGAGCCTACAACATAGCAGGCAGTTCCAAGGCATACAGAAATATTATACTTGCCCTTAGGAGAAAGTGAAAACTGAGCATAGAAGGTTGCAACGCCGTATACCTTTTCAAGGGATACGCCCATACCCTCGGCTATCATTTCCTGAACCTCTAAGGGTAGGTAGCCATAGATATCCTGCGCCTTCTGCATTACCACCATAACATTGCTCTTATCGTGGCAGTTTTCCGCGATAACGGCTTTGAGCTGAGCTTCCTGCTCGGCGGTGCCTTTAAATGGAAGCTTGCTGATTTTCTTCTTCATTACGGAATCCTCCTTAAAAAGATTGTTATATTTATGTCAATATATAATAGCATATTTTTTATTTTCTATCAAGGGGTTTTTGCGATTTTCCTACCTTTTTTCTACATTTTTTATAAAAAATAAAGGTTAGCGTTCGCTAACCTTTATCCCTTTACAAGATTATTAAATTTTTGGGGCTTTCGGTAATATTTTCAACTGCGTTTTCGGTGACAAAAACCATATCCTCTATTCTAACACCGAAACGGTTTTCGAGGTAAATTCCCGGCTCCACTGTCATAACATTACCCGCTTTAAGTATAGCGGTGTTTTCGGGTGCGAAGGAAGGAGCCTCGTGTATATCAATGCCCACACTGTGGCCGAGCGAGTGGCCAAAGCAGCCCTTAAAGCCCGCAGAGTAGATTATATCGCGGGCGATTTTATCTATTTCCCCACATACTGCACCCGCTTTTATTTTTTCGAGCGCGGCGTTCTGAGCACGAAGTACGGTATCGTATACCATTTTTTGCTCGTCACTCACACTGCCCACCGCCACGGTGCGTGTCATATCACTTCGGTAGCCGCCTAAAACGGCGCCGAAATCCATTGTAACAAAATCGCCCTTTTTGATTTGTCTTTCGGTCGGCACGCCGTGCGGCAGAGAGGAATTTTTGCCCGATACCACGATAAAATCAAATGCAACACCCTCGCTGCCGAGGCGCCGCATAAAAAACTCCATATCAAGCATCACTTCGCGCTCGGTGCGGCCTACCTCAATTCGTTCGCAGATATATTTAAAGGTTTTATCGGTAAGGGCTTGAGCATCCCTTATAAGCCTTAGCTCACCCTCGGTTTTAACGGCGCGCATCTCACCTATCGTGCGGTCAAGGAAGCCTTCAAGCGAAATCTCTATCCCATCAAAGGCTTTTGCATATCGGTTATATTCGCCAATACTTATGTTTTCAGTTTCAATAAACAAGGTCTTTACCGAAAGCGACTTCGCTTTTTGAGCCACTGAAATTCCTTTTTCAAGTAAAACCACCTCGCAGGAGATAACGACCTCACATGCTTTTTCGTAGTATCTTGAATCCACAAAAAATACAGCCTCATCGCGTGTTATAAGCACACTGCCCGCGCTTGTTTTAAAGCCCGTGAAATAAAAGCGGTTGGTTTCACTTTTTATAAGCGCCGCCTGCCCGCGCTCGAGCATAGACTGCAATTTTAAAACTCGCTCATTTGTCATAATATCACCGATGATATTATACGATTTTTGCCTCCGCTTTACAAGAACTTTCTTATATCAAGCGCCAGCTGGCCCTCAAGGTTTATAAGGCGCTTGGTTATATCCTTGGATTTTTCATCCGCGGCGGCATACTGATTAAGATATTTATTCAAGGATTTAACCCCCATATTGCAACCATCGGTCATAAGGTCGGCAATGGTGTTATCGGTATCCTTGAAGCTAAGCTTCATACCAGTTTTCATCTTTGCCATACTCTCTGCCATAAAGTTTGGGTCCTTGCCGTCATCGTGATAGCTTTGGAGCAGCTGCTGAAGCTCGCGGTCAAGCTTTTCGTGCTCATCCTTGCAGGCATTAAGAAGCTGCTTCAAATCCTTGGATTTAACATGGTCGATAACATCATCTATAGAGCCCACGCCCATTTTAATTCCCGCATCACATTCGCGTAAAAGCTTAATTGTATCTTCTTGAATCATATAAAACACCTCTTTAAAAGTATTTCACACAATTTAACATATTATTTACATCTTGGAAGTAATTTTTTAAAAAGAAAATGTTATAAATATATTAACGGAAAAATCCGTGCTATGCATAAGAAAGATGCTATGGTAACAATCATAGATAAGCCGACTTTTTTATGCGATTACGGCATAGTGTTGGACTCAGAAGTCTAAAAAATTACTTGAGCGTGGACCAAAAGGCGGTCCACGCTCAAGACAATTTTAGTCGATTATAATATTCTCACTGTCGCTATTACCGTGCCATCAGGCACAAGGAAGCCTATAACGGTGCCCTCAGCGGTTTCAAGTCTGCGAAGCTGCAGGATATCGCCTTCATAGCACTGGTTTTTATAGGTGATTTCAATGTCACTTATATCCATCTCTTCCCACTGCTCGCTTGAAAACACGCTTGCAAGCGCGCGGATATACGCGGCATTATTCATATGCCCACCGAAATCAATATCTGTGGAGCGCACTTGGTATTCGGCAAAGCTATCAACCCCAGAAAAATCAACATTCACGCGAGAAAACGGCTCTAAGGGGCATATATCCTCCACTATCTCGATGTCATCAGGATAAACATCTCGTGTTGGCTGCAGCTTGCCGCTTTCAAGCTCAATTACCGCCCATTCGCTCTTTCCGACAACGGCGGTTTTGCCACCGCTTTCAATAATATAATCGCGAACACAACGCACCCTGCCGGCGACCTCGGGCCAAGTGGTAACGGTTATATTATCCATCAGCTTCGGGCGGAAGCAGAAGTGAACCTTGGTGCGAACAACTATCCAGAAAAGCCCTTTAGGACCAAACTCGCGGTCACTCACCCTTAAAATATCTGCGTGCTTTGTTGCTATATCCATAAATATAGCAAAGGTATCGGGAATACTAAGGCGCTTGCTGCTATCGCAGCGGCTAAGCATCACCTTGGTTTCCTCACTGTATTTAGCCTTCATATTATAACGCCGCCTTTATAGCCCTAAGCAGTTCATCATATTCCTCAAAGGCGGGAAGCTCGGGGTAATCAGCCTTAATCTTATCGGTGCTTTTAAACAGGAAGCCTGCCTTGGAATTTAAAATCATACCAAGGTCGTTAAAGCTATCGCCTGCGGCTATGGTTTCATAGCCTATCGACTGCAACGCCTTAACGGTTGTGAGCTTGGATTTTTCAACGCGCATTCTATAGCCTGTGATTTCGCCCGACTCAGCCACCTCCAAGGTATTGCAGAAAATAGTGGGCCAACCGAGCTTTTCCATCAGCGGTGTTGCAAACTGTTCGAAGGTATCGCTTAAGATGATTACCTGAGTTATTGAGCGAAGCTCATCTAAAAACTCCTTAGCGCCCTCCATAACATCAATTTTAGCGATGGTTTCCTGAATTTCCTTAAGGCCTAAATTGTTGGCTTTTAAAATATCAAGGCGATATTTCATCAGCTTATCATAATCGGGCTCATCGCGGGTGGTGCGCTTGAGCTCAGGGATACCCACAGCCTCGGCAAACGCTATCCAAATTTCGGGGACAAGCACGCCCTCCATATCAAGACAAACTATATTCATTATAAAAACCTCTTTTCAAAAATCACAACAGATAATATGGCATATCGTGCCTGTTTTCCTCAAGTATGCGGAATTTTTCCTCGCGTATATCATAAGTAGCGGCCTTAGTGCCACCTATTTCCTTTTTAAGCCGCACAGCGGCTGCCTTGTTTTCAATGCTTACAATCATAGCGGGAACATCGGAAATTCCCAATTCCAAAGCCGCGGCAAGACGGCGCGTGCCATCAATAAGCCATAATTTACCGCCCGCGGTAGCGCCGATAAGCAACGGCGACAAAATGCCGCGGCGCTCGATACTCTTTTTAAGGGATGCTATATCCCCTGCATTACCCTCGCTTAAAAGTTCTACCTTTTCAGCCAAAACGGTGGTGAAGCTTGGTGTTGTTAATGTTTTTTCTGCATTCTCCTGCGCCGATGCCTTAACGCTTGCGGCGCGAGCTATACTGCTTTTACCTATCGACAAGGGAAATTACCTCCTTCGTAAGTGCGGCATATTCCTTAGCGCTTCGTGCACTCGGCTTGAACGCCGCCACCGGCATACTGTTATCCTGTGCCCATTCAATAGAGCTATCCACGCGGATATAATTTTCAAAAAGATGAACGCCCTCGGTGCTTTGTAGCGCCTCTATCGTCTGGCGGAAATAGTTTTTGCGGGAATCAACCTTAGTTATAGCCACACCAAGCAGTGAAACATCGGGATTTATACCCTGAACGGTACTGAAAAATTCGAACATATTGGCAAGGCCGAAAAGTCCCCACGGGCTTGCTTCAACAGGGATAAGCAGGTAATCAGATGCGCAGAGCATATTCATCACCCAGCCACCCAGCGTTGGCGGAGCATCCATAAGAATAAAGTCATACTTGCCGCTTTGCTTTACCGACTGCAAGCAACGGCTTAAAATAAGCTCACGCTGCCATTTTGTGAAAAGCTCATATTCAATGCCGCTCATAAGGGATGAGGAAAGCACCATATCAATTCCCTCGTAAGCGGTAGGGGTTATGTAATCCTCAATGCTTTCCTGACGGCTTACCGCGGTATATATATTCCCTCCGTTTTGTGCGCAGGTGAGCACATCATCCTCAGAAAAGAATGAAAGTGATAAATTCATCTGCATATCGCCGTCTATAAGTAGCACCTTATAGCCCATTCGGCTAAGCTCATACCCCATATTGCAGCAGGTGGTGGATTTTCCGCTTCCGCCCTTGTTGTTGGCAAAGCAAATGGTTACAGTTTTACCCATTTGAAGCACCCTCCTTCATATACATAATAATAACTTTTTCGGTATAAAAAGTCAATTATTTATAATGTTTATCTGGCAGCATTTCATAGTTTCAAGCGCCGCAGAGTGTGTGGCGGGTGTAACACCTGCGCAACAAGCGGCATCCACAGAAATTTCCCATTCGGGGAAATTGGCTTTAAGCAGTAACGCGTTTGACACAACACAAATATCGGTGCAAAGGCCTATAAGCGTGATGCTTGCCTGCTCGTCGCCGCACGCCGACTTTATAAGCTTTGGTAGCTCTATACTGCCAAAGGTGGGCTTTTCCACTGCGGTATATTTTTTACCCTCAAGCACCTTTTCGATTTTACTGTGAAGGCGCCAGCCCTCGCTTCCCTTTATGCAGTGGGGAACGGGCAATTTTGCGCCCTCAGCCGTTTCCATATAATTTTCAAAATGTGTATCAAAGGTTGCAAATATCTCGCCATCAAATTCTCTGATTTTCCGAGCGGCATTAGCAACTATCTTCTGCGCCTCATCAGTGCCAAGCGCACCGCAAACAAAATCGTTTTGTATATCAACAACTATTAAAATGTTTTTCACTGTCTTTCACCTCATAAAGCAAAAATAAAAAATGTGGTATGAAATTATCATACCACATAACTTAAAAACTAACAAGCGCAACAACGCTAAAAAGCTTATTGGATTTAAAATTTTTAGAAATTCTCGGCAGTTTTTTTCATCCTATCAATGAACTTTTTTGCCATATCCGACATTTTTCTATCCGTTCGCAAAACATATCCTATTGTATAAAAATCATCACTTTCAAAAGGAATGCTCACAATTCTCCCTATATTAAGAAGCGAGGGCATAATTCCTGTGCCGATAGTATAGCAATCGGTGGCGAGAAGGCAGTTCATAAGGCTTGCTCTATCACTGATTTCCACCTGCTTATCGCTATAAATATTAGCTATCTCCTCGGTAAAAAATGAGTTACTGTGCTCGCCCTGCTCATAGGAAACATAAGGATAATCTTTAAGATTTTCCGCCGTTATTATCGTTTGATTCGCGATGGGATGCTCTTTGCGAACATATATGTGCGGCAATGCTTTAAAAACAGGTGTGAAGGTTAATCCCCTTTTACTTAAATACCTCTCCATAACACTGTTATCATTTCCCTTAATCGCTATGATGCCAATATCACAATAAGCGGTTTCTGTTTCGTGTATAACATCATAGGTTTTCATTTCTCTAAGAGAAAAACGATAACTTTTTTCTTTGGTTTCGTTAATCAGCTTTCCGAAAATATCTGCAACAAAATCATAATGCTGTGTTGAAATGTAAAGCCGCTCGCAAAGGCTGTTTTGCGCATACCTGTTTAAAATAAAATCATTTTGTTCCGTCAGCTGGCGGGCATAGCGTGCAAATTCAGCGCCCTCTTCGGTTAAAAATATTCCGTTGCCTGAACGCTCGAATATTTTTATATTCAATTCCTGCTCCAATGACTTAACGCTAACAGATAAACTGGATTGTGCTAAAAATAACTGCTTTGCAGCTTCATTAAGCGAACCGCACTCTGCTATTTTCAATATATATTTGCACTGCTGTAAGGTCATTTTGCTTCCTCCAACCGCTTTATTGTGTTTTCAAATCTATTTTAGGTAATTTCCAATGGTATTTGGTAGCCAGCATTCTGATAACGATTATCAGCGGCATTGCAATTAACGCCGCAACCGTTTCATCGCCGCTTGTTCTTATAAAATAATAAATGCAGCTACCGAAAATGGACGCTAAAGCATATATGTGCTTCTTTAGAACGTACGGCGTTTTATCTACCAGTATATCTCGAATTATACCACCACCGATTCCGGTTAGCAAGCCCATTGATATCGAAAACACCGCCATACCTGAAAATTCTGTCTCACAAGCGGTCTCGGTGCCTATAACCGAAAATGTTGCAAGTCCCACCGCATCGAAAAAGTTATTGATGCTTTCTATACGCTTTTCAAGCGTTTCGAATTTATCGGCATTATAATAAGCGATAACAAAAACAACTATTGAGGTTATCGCAGCGATTAATAAAATAATAATATTCGAAAATATGGCAGGAGGGAAATGTCCTAAGAATAAATCTCTTAATATACCTCCGCCAACCGAAGTGATGCAACCAACAAGCACTACACCAAACAGGTCAAGACTGCATCTTGCGGCAATCAAGGCGCCCGAAATTGCAAACGCAACGGTGCCTATCAGTTCCATAATAAAAATTATTGTTATTTCATTCATAATCTTTATAAATCAGCTTGGATTAAAGACCCATATCCTCTTTTACTTCTTTAAAGCATTTCACAATGTAAGCTATATCCTCTTCGCTTAATGCTGCAGACATTTGTGTTCTTATTCTCGCCTTTCCGCGCGGAACAACGGGATATGAAAAGGCAACAACATAAACGCCCTTTTCCATCATTCGCTTTGCCATCTCCACGGCCTTGTGCTCATCATAAAGCATAACGGGAATAATCGGGGTTCCGCCATCTATAACATCCAAACCGATTTCCTTTATTTTTTGTGCAAACAACTTGGTATTGTTAAACAGTTTTTCTCTGATAGAGGCATCATTTTCAAGCATTTCCAAAACCTTTATTGAGCCTGCCGCAACGGCGGGAGCGAGTGTGTTTGAAAACAGGTATGGACGAGAACGCTGACGTAGCAGGTCAATAATTTCTCTTCTGCCTGAAGTGAATCCGCCCGAAGCGCCGCCCAGCGCCTTACCAAAGGTGCCGGTTATAATATCAACCCTGCCGCTAACACCGCAGTATTCAGGTGTGCCGCGACCGGTATCACCCATAAAGCCTGCCGCATGGCTATCATCCACCATAACAAGCGCGTCATACTCATCAGCAAGGTCACAAATAGCCTTTAGGTTTGCAACTATACCGTCCATAGAAAACACGCCGTCGGTTGCGATAAGCTTTATGCGGCACTCCTTTGCCTCCTCAAGCTTGGCGCGAAGGTCATCCATATCGTTGTTCTTATAACGAAAGCGCTTTGCCTTGCAAAGTCTTACGCCATCAATAATGCTTGCGTGATTAAGCTCATCGCTTATAACTGCATCCTCATCTGTGAGCAGTGTTTCAAAAAGGCCGTCGTTAGCATCAAAGCAGGAGGAATAAAGAATGGTATCCTCTGTGCCCAAAAAAGCACTTAATTTGTTTTCCAATTTCTTATGTAATTCTTGTGTTCCGCATATAAATCTTACAGAGGAAAGGCCATAGCCATATTTATCATAGCTTTCCTTTGCGGCGGCAATAACCTTTGGATTATTACTAAGTCCAAGATAATTGTTGGCGCACATATTTATAACTTGTTTGCCATCAGAAAGCTTTACCTTTGCTCCTTGCGGAGTTGTTATTATTTTTTCGTTTTTCGTAAGTCCCTCTTTTTCGATTGTTTCGCAGGTTTCTTTAAAATATTTAAGAGCACTTTTCATTTTGATTTCTCCTTAATCCAAATTAGTCCAGTCAAGGATAACCTTGCCGCATTTACCGCTGTTCATAGCTTCAAAGCCCTTTTCATAGTCGGTTATATCTAATCTGTGGGTGATTATGTTTTAAATATCGAGGCCACCCTGAAGCATATCAGACATTTTATACCAGGTTTCGTGCATCTGTCTGCCGTATATTCCCTTGATAATCAGCCCGTTAAATATGATTTTTGACCAGTCAATTTTGGTGTCGCTTTTCAAAAGTCCCAAAAGTGCTATTCTGCCGCCGTGAATCATACAGTCTATCATAGAATTAAAGGCTATTTCACTGCCCGACATTTCAAGGCCAACATCAAAGCCCTCTTTAATACCTATTTCATTCATAAAGGATTTTAGATCTGTTTTTGCTGTGTTAACGGTGTATTTAATGCCAAGTTTTTTCGCAAGCTGAAGTCTTTCATCGTTAATATCAGTAAGCACAATGTGTCGCGCACCCACAAATTTACAAACCGCCGCTGCCATAATTCCTATCGGACCTGCGCCCGTAACGAGAACATCCTCACCGGTAAGGTCAAAGGAAAGCGCAGTATGAACTGCATTGCCGAACGGGTCAAATATGGAATACATTTCCTCAGGGATATCCTTTTCGCATTTTCTAACATTTTCCTGAGGTATAACAAGATACTGCGCAAAGGCGCCATCACGATTTACACCAACACCAACGGTATCTTTACATAAGTGACCGTTACCGGCAAGACAGTTTCTGCACTTGCCGCAAACAATGTGACCTTCACCCGAAACTATATCACCAATGCTCCAGTTTTTAACATTAGCACCAAGCTCTACAATTTCACCCACATATTCGTGACCGATAACACGTGGTGTCTGAATGGTTTTTTGCGACCACTCATCCCAATTATAAATATGCAAATCGGTTCCGCATATAGCGGTTTTATGTATCTTTATCTTCACATCGTTATCAGAAACCTGAGGTTCGGGAACATCCTCAAGCCACAAGCCCTTTTGGGGGAATTTTTTAACAAGCGCTTTCATTATGCTCACTCCTAAAACATAAATTTGAAAATATTATACCAGTAATATTATATCATTATAGATGGTGCTATCGGTAATATAAAAAAACTATCAGGAGTGTTCAAAACTGTCTTGTGGCGGCGTATATTCTGCTTAAAAAATAAATATGGTTTTCACCCTCGCCTGAATTTAACATATATTGTAGAAGGGGTGAAAGACAGATGACAAACTGTAATTGCAGACCAAGCTGCACATTTGTGAGCATCGCCGCTGCAGTTATTGCGGCTGTGGCAGCTGCAATACTTCAGTTTACCGCTGTTATCACATTAACACCGGTATTCTCGATAGTAGCCTTCGGCATCGCTGTGGCATACCTTGCGGTAACACTTGTGACCGTTTCCACCGCGAGCGGCTCGCGTTCGGACTGTGCTTGCAGCACACTGCCTGTACTGCTTGTGGGTATACTGGGCACCATTCTTGCCGCAGTTATACTTTTAGCAGTTGGCTTTACTGCAACAAGCGTTTTGGGAGCTATAATCGTGGGCGCGCTTGCGGGCTTCTTCACATTAACAATAGCCACCACCGCCTGCCTTGTAAAATGCTTTGCAAATTGCTGTGAGCAGGATAATAACACGCAGGAATAATAAATATAAAGGGATATGAAATCGTCACGCTTCATATGAAGCGTGACGATTTTTAATACATATAAAAATTGTTATAGCAAATAAGGGATATCACAGACTTTGCTGATTTCGTATACTATAATATGTGAATCCTCACCATATCGAGCTGGAATTCCCGCTTCCTGCGCGCGGGCTAACATATCCTCGGCTATTACCGCTCTTGTGTAACGAATTTCAACCTCAGCGGGGGCTTCAAGGTGTATTTTTCTCGCCTGAGCTCTTGTAGCACGGCAAACGCCATCATAGATTTCATCAAGCACCGCTTGCTCATCACGAAATTCTGCCGAATGGCGCCCCTTTCCGTATTTAGTTATAACGGTTATTATATCGGGGGAAATTCCCTTCACCTGCTCAATAGCCTTATCATCACTTGAAACGAATATCGGGGCCATACCATGGTCGGATGCTATATAGGAATCAATATCCAGCTCGCCCACCGCTTTGCCGTTTATCTTTACATATTGAATTTCAAGGCCGTTAAAGGTGTGCGCCAGCACGCCGCCTATGGTACCCTCGCGGCTATGGTAGCCTATAAACACTATACCTGCAAAATTATGCTCCTTAGCAAAGTCCATTCTGCGGTGGTTTTCGCGAGCGCCTACGATTTCAGTGGCGCGCGGGTCGATTTTAGAAAAATCCAAATTTCCGCCGCCTGCGTGGTTATCCCATACGGCTACCTTTGTGGCACCGCTGTCAAAGAGTGCTTTTATAGCAATATTCACTTCTTTTACCGCATTCTCTTTTGATAAAGCATAATCGGGAGTGTTCCTCATAATCTCGTATTTGATGCCCACAACATCGTGAACGCCTTCTAAATCTACTGCTATTAAATATTCCATAACTTTTACCTCACGCTTTTTAGTGTTTTGCTATCTCATTCAAACAAAGGTGTTGAAAAATATCTCTCTGCGGTGTCGGGAAGCACTGTTACAACCGTTTTGCCGCGGCCGAGTTTTTTAGCAAGCCGCATTGCCGCAGCAACATTGGTGCCACTGCTTATGCCGCACATAATACCCTCCTTCGAGGCTAAGTCCTTAGAGGTTTGAAGCGCCTCCTCATCCTTTATGATGCAAACATCATCATATATTTGCTGATTAAGTATTTCGGGGATAACGCCATCGCCGATGCCCATTTGAATATGTGTGCCAATTGAGCCGCCCGAAAGAATTGCCGCATTCTCAGGCTCCACCGCCCAGATAACCATATCAGGGTTTTGGGATTTAAGTGTTTCGCCTATTCCCGTTATTGTGCCACCTGTTCCTATGCCTGAGCAAAAGCCATCTATTCTGCCGCGCACCTGCTCTAATATCTCGGCGCCTGTGCCGATACGCTGTATCGCAGGGTTGGCAGGGTTTTCAAACTGCTGAGGTACAAACACATTTGGATTTTCAGATTTCATTTTTAAAGCCAGCGCCAAGCACTGCTCAATACAAAGGCCGATATTACCGCCATCGTGAACGAGGATAACCTCAGCGCCATAATGCTCAACAAGCTTTCGGCGTTCCTCGCTTACAGAATCAGGCATAATAATTTTGCACTTATAACCGCGCACTGCACTCACCAGCGCCAAGCCTATTCCCTGATTACCGCTTGTGGGCTCAACGATTATGGTGTTTTCATTTAAAAGACCGCGTTTTTCCGCATCGATTATCATATTAAGTGCGGTACGAGTCTTTATAGAGCCGCCCACATTAAGCCCTTCAAACTTCACAAGAATCTCGGCGTCGTCGGGCCCTGTCATATGTTGAAGGCGGATAATCGGTGTGTTGCCCACCGCATCTAAAATTGAATTGCAAATCATCTTAATTCCCCTTTTGGGCCTTTTTTAACAGTATATGGCAAGTATATCATATTTGCAACATTTTTTCAATTTTAAATTAGCAATTAAAACTTCCTTTATTTTATATGAATACTTATCCTCAAAATTGCTGTGCCCTATAAATGTGCAGGTCATATAATCACCCCTAAATCAAATTACATAATCAATTATAGAGTTTATAACACTATAAATCAATAGTGAAATAAACTCTAAAATATAATTTACTTGGTGATTAAATGACATACTTTGAACGAATAAGGGCACTACGCGAAGATTCAGATTTGAACCAAACAGCTGTGGCTCAAATGTTAAATATTGGCCAAAAAACATATTCTGATTACAAGCTCGGTAAAATTCGCATTCCTATAGATAGTATTATAATATTGGCAAAATTCTATAATGTGAGCATAGATTATATTTGCGGAGTTACAGATATAAAAGGAACATTTCCAAAGAATAAATAAGCACCTGCTATTATGATGAGGTGCTTATTCTTTTGTTGTAGGGGCGATTTGTAAATCGCCTGTTATTACCAATTAAAATTCTTCGCTTACGCTCAGTATGATATATTAGATATTATTTAGTTTCGTGCCGCAAGGCACACCGCAATTTTTCATTATTCATTTAACAAAGCCAATGCTTCTTTTGAAGCATTGCTTTGTTAAAGTTAATTGTGCATTAAAAAAGTTTATCATTTATTATAGTGCTTATCTGCGCGAATATATCGGCATCATAGCTTGATGGGCCTTCGGCATCGGTGATAATAGCTATAACATAGGGGGTGTCATCCTTCCAAACTATGCCGGCATCGCTATAGGAAGTCCACTCACCGCTACGGTTGTGCCCCTGCTTATGGGAATAATCAACGCCTTCAAGTGCGGCGGTGGCAAAGTTTCCTGCGGTATTGGTGCAGCTTTCGTATAGAAAATCCGCGTGGGGCGCATCGCTTAAAAAATAGTTATAAATCTCACGCCAGACAACAAGATGGTCGCGCGCGTTGGCTTTAAGGCTCCAAACGGTGGGCTTAATCTGCAATGAATCGCAGCCAAGTGAGGAAATCCAAGCGTTATAGCCGTCACGACCAAAGAAATCCACCTGCATAAGGTATGCAACATTATCACTGATGCTCATACTTTTTGTTATTATAGTAGACATATCAAAAACAGTGCCGTATGGGCTATACTGCATATCGCCTGTGCCCGACTCATAGTGCTTTTGCTCATAGGTCATCTGCGTTTGAAGTGAGCCTATCCCCTTATCCATTTGCAGGCAGCAATAATAAGAATACGCCGCCTTAACCGTACAGGCGCAAAAAATCTCGGCATCGGTATTGAAGCCTACCGCCTTGCGGTTATCAAGGGTATAAGCGGCAAAAGATATATTCTTTGTGTATCCCGAAAGCACCGCTTCAAGCCGGGAAAGCGCCGCAAAATATTCCTCGCTACGCAAATCACCGTATGCGGTAAGGCACTTTCCGCTTGTGGTCATACCTGCAAGCAGGTCATCATAGGTGACTTTGCTTTCCTCCACCGACTGTACTTCACTTGATGAAGCCACAGGCACAGATGAGCTTATCTCGCTTTCCGATGAAGCCGACTCTTCGCTTTTACAGCCTGCCGTAAAAAGCGCCATGCACAACAAAAGAGATATTAAATTTATTAAAAGCTTTATATTTTTCATATCTTTCCCCATAATTTTATTAGCTTTATATTATCATTCTGTGCATCAAAAATCAAGCGCCTTATATCAAGATAATTGTTGTAATTTCACGCTTATAAGGATATAATATTAATCAGTTTGAAATAACGGAAGTGTTTATATGCTTATAGATTTTCACACACACTGCTTTCCCGATAAAATAGCTGAACGGGCAATTTCTAAGCTTGCTTACGCATCGGGCGGGCTTGAGCCTTATACCGATGGTACGGTTTCGGGACTTAAAAAACTGATGAATGAAAGCGGTATTGACGCGGCGGTGGTTTTAAATATTGCCACGAATGCCAATCAACAGAAAAATGTAAATGATTTTGCCGCATCAATTAATGAAGAAGGCCGCATTTTCTCCTTTGGCTCTGTTTTTCCTGATAGTGAGGATGCGCTTAGTGAGCTTGAGCGCATAAAGGATTTAGGGCTTAAGGGTGTTAAGCTGCACCCCGATTACCAAGGCTTTTTTGTTGATGATGAAAAGATGAAGCCGATATACAAGAAAATATCTGAGCTTGGTCTTATCACCATTTTTCACGCGGGGCTCGATTATGGCTTTGCCCCTCCTTACGGCGGCACACCCGAAAGAATGATAAAGGCGCTCAAGTGGCTTGACACTCCTGTTGTGGCAGCGCACTGGGGCGGTGTTAACTGCTGTGAAGGGGTGCTAGAGCACCTGTGCGGTCAGGATATTTATTTTGACACCTCATTCGGCTATTCGATGATGCCTAAACACTACGCGCAAAAAATACTCGAAAAGCACGGCACCGATAAAATGCTTTTCGGCACCGATACACCTTGGCACACCGCAGATATGGAGATGCGATTGCTAGGCTCGCTGGAGCTGAGTTTAGACGATATGGAAAAAATCACCCATAAAAACGCGCAAAAGTTATTGGGAATATAAATTAAAGACCGAGTATCGTTTGATACTCGGTCTTTATTACTTAGCCTTTAATTTTTTTATTCCGCTGAAAATAAGAGATAACACAATACCTGCCGCAATAGCTACCACAAGGTCGAATATAATGGTGAGCGCAAAGGTCAAAACAAGCACTATAGTATCGGTTATCGGTGAGGATTTAATGATTTTCACAA
>CAZIXG010000003.1:14741-25181 GCA_964543305.1 uncultured Ruminococcus sp. | reverse complement strand
TTAGACTCCTTTTTGAGTAATTAGCGATTAGCAATTTGCAATTAGCAATTAATGTGTTTCGCAAAGCGAAACGGATGTAAATGACGGGACGATGCGGGCATCGTCCCCTACGATGTGATTATAAATTTTATATTCCGTGCCGCAAGGCACACCGAAATTATTCATTATTTCGGACAGTCGAGGACGCCTGTCCCTACGATACGGTTATAAATTTTGTTTTATATTCGTGCCGAAGGCACACCGAAATTTTTCATTTTTCATTAAATTTAAATCGGACAGTCGAGGACGCCTGTCCCTACGCAATGTTTTAGGAAATTGCTTTAACGCCGAGGATGTGCATTTTAATTGCCGCGAGGTCTACCGCGTTAATCGCGCCGTCGCCGTTAACATCGCCCGACTTGGCGCCGTTGCCTGTGAGCGATTTTACGCCGAGGATATGCATTTTAACCGATGCGAGGTCTACGGCGTTTATTGTGTTATCCCAGTTGGTATCGCCTTTTGGCGGCTCGGGCTCAGACTCGGGCATTACCACTACCGACGGCACAGGGCACGCCGTAGAGGGCATATCGGTAAAAACAGGTATTGAAAATGTTATTGTCGCCTGCGCGTTGGTTATACAGCCTTTTTTAAGGTAGTTAGCATTGGTCCAAGCATCATAAAGCGCTGCGGCATACTGGTGATTCCAGTTTGTGTTTACAACATTAAAATCCTTGTAATAATATGTATCCTGACCGATAGAGATATAGCCATCGGCATATTTCTTTGCGCCGCCAAGTATGGAAGCCGAGCGGCTGTTCCAGCCGTTTTCCTTAGCATAGGTAAGACCAGAAACCGCTATTGCATCCACAGTTGAGCCTGAGGCAGAGTAATTAAAGAAATTATAATAGCCTTCAAAGCCTGCATAGTTGCCTGAAATCAAATTGCTATTACCGTTCACACCCTGCTCTACTATTATGGTCGCCGCCAAAACATAGGGGCTTACACGGCTTTCCTTTGCGGCGGCAATTATATCCTCGATATAAGCATCCGCTTCGGGGGTGCCATCGCCATCCCTATCATAGCCTTTTTCCAAAAAGGTATCCTTTATAACGGTGCGAAGGTTGTCCTTCATCTTTTCATCCTCTTGATAGGACTGTTGCATAAAGGCGAAAATCATATTTTCGTTGAGCGAGTTTCTTGGGTCCATAAAATACTCAATTGCCGCGCGGGAAGCATAGGTCCAACGCTCTTCAAGCTTTATCCAAGTATCTGATGCCGAATCATAAGCGCGCATATCGCGCCACTCATTACCGCCATAGGTAAACTCCACCCATTTGCGGGTTTTCTTTACATCGGATACACCGTACTGCGCCTCCACGACTTCTTCAAAGGAAAGGTCGAAATTGTTAGCAACAAACCGCCAATTCGGATATTTTGCGTGTAATTCCCGCAAGGCATCGCGATAGCTTTCAGGGAAGTTTTCAAGATTTTTTTCAAAATCCTCATCAAACTCATACTCATACTTTATTGCCACACGGTTTACTATAGCATAGCCTGTGTTTTCAAAATTTTCGCCGTAATTGATTTTGTACCATTTATCACCATCACCATCGGCCTCTATACCCAAAACCTGCACCTGAACTCCGTTTTTAAGCTCACACAAAAACTGTGATTTGTCCTTGTTTTCTGCGGTTTCGTGGCCGGTTGTGCCCGGTAAAGAATAAATTTTTGCTATTCCGCTGCTGCTTGCTATCTCACCCATCATTGGATATGTATCGGCTTTAACCGTAAGTGTTGTGAAGCAGCCTATAAAAATTGCCATACATAAAACAGCGCTTAGTATTCTTTTATATTTATGCACTCTCAAGCTTCACCCTCTCACTATTAATTGATTATTTTCATTATATATTTGGTACTATATTATGTCAACCACCAAGATTTTACTTTTATCTACTTAATTTTTCTTGCTTCAACATAGAAGCGTTTATCATCGGCGTGGCCTATTGAGAAGGTTTTGCGCGGAAGCGAGCCATCGGAATTTACCGCTTCAAATAACTCGCTTTTCTGCATACCCTCAAACAAAAAGCCCACTGCATTTTCACGCGAAGCGAGCTTTTTAAGGGAGTCCTCGCCGTGGATATAGTCAATTTCAAGCCCATCGTGGGTTTTGATATAATCGTCAAGAAATGTCTGCAGGGTGCCAACGGCAAGCTTTGAAGTGGGTTTCACAGAAATTTCACAGCTATTATCGCCCCAAACGCAGGTGTAGCGGTGGGCATCCGCTCCGCTATAGTCACCCACCTTATCAACAAAATCTGCGATAAGCTCTTCGGGGGCTACATTAAACACCACGCGGTAGATAGGCTCAAAATCGAGCGCGCTATCGTGGATGTTCACGATTTCCACCAAGGCATAGCGAGATTTTTCATTCTTGTTAAGGTTATAGCATTCCTTTGCGGTGGCAAGGGAGTGGTTGCCATCACCCACACAGAAAAGGAAGCCATTGTTCTGAGCTTTAAGCGCATCAAGCGAAGCTAACACACGCGCGCTTGCCTCATCACTTAAGCGGTAGCCCTTTATATGGCCGCCGCCGCACATAAGCTCGAAGTCATAGAGCTTTTTATAGCTTTCTTTGTTCTCGCAAACGGGAGAGAGCACTGTGTTTGCCGCATCATCAAAAAGCAGCATCACATGCGGCAGCTCCAGCGGCGCGTTTTTTCTTATCTCCACGCGTGGAGGAATACGCGAAAGCACCGTTTGCTCGGTGGCGCGGATTTCCGCTGTGGTGCCCGCGCGATAGTCATAGGCCTCAAGGTCGATTTTGCCCACGATGCCGCGACGCACACGACCGTCCGACTGGGTGCGCTCAACATATACCAAGGTGTTACTATACTCGGTGAAAATATTTTCATTGAGATAAGCTTGCATAGTGTCATTAATTTTATTTATGTAATCGGTGTTATCGGGTTTTAAATAAACCTCGGGCAGCACTATATTAAGTGCAGAGGGCTTATCCCCTGCCGCCACCTTTGCGCCGCACCAATATTCAGGCTCGGAGGTATACTGGTCACAGGCAATAGTGCCCCAGCTTTCAAAATCGGTTTTTGGCAGAAGAATATCTGCCGCTGAAAAGGAATGATTATATTTCATAAAAACACCTCTATACTGTAAAGGCTGTTCCGCTTTAAACGGAGCAGCCTTTATTTTAATAATAAGAAAATTCTATTGAATCGACACTATCTTCAAGGGTATCGATATAAACTGTGATACCGCTGCGTTTATCACTTTCGGTGATAAAGTAATCGAGATAATACTTGCCCTCGCCCATATCATAAAAATGAGAGGGTGCGCCGAGAAATTCCACTATATCGGTAATGGCGGAGCCGTTATTGACACCGTTTACCCAAAACTGACCGTACACACTATCGGCGTTGTTATGCAGATTTTCGGGAATTATGAGCTTAACTATCGGGCACTTCTTAAGCGAAGCTGAGGAGCCCGAGGAATTATAAAAAACAGCCACTATCTGTTTGTTATACTCATCTACAAAATTTACCGACAGTGACTTGCCTGCGAGTATCTGAGAATCCTCGTTATATTCATCAGATGCCACCAAACTCCAGCCGTTCTTGGTCATCTTTTTATAGCTTGACGGAACGGTAAGCGAGCTGCCGTTATAGGTTATGTTATACTCGAACTTTTTGCCGAGATAAATATCGGCATAGTTTTCCTCATCATAAAGGGTGATATCAAAATAGGTGGGCATTACCTCATCATCCGACATAATTTCGGGCATTTTGATATCCTGATATGATTGCTTTTCCTGCTCGGCGGCAGATGCGGTATCTGATTTGCCGTAATCAGGATCCATTTCAGAGCAACCCGCAAACAAAGCCGCTATAACACAGCAAAGAAAAATCGCTATCACTCTTTTCATATAAATCTACCTCCGTTTTTATCTTTATTTTAATTTTATTGTTTTGAGCGCGAATTGTCAATAAGAGATTAACGAGTATTTTAACAAAGTATGAGCGAAAATCCGCCTTTTCAAAACGATGCTCGGATTATTTGCTCTACCCTAAACGAAAAGGCTTTTTACATCTTTTTCTATTTGCACTTTAAGCTCCAAAGCAGAGTTGAATTTTATTTCGGGGCGAATAAAGCGAATAAGCTTTAATGCTACACGCTTGCCGTAAAGGTCGCCCGAAAAATCTTTAATATAGGTTTCGCAGCCTATTCCCGCCGTTTCATAGGTGGGGCGGTGGCCGATATTGGTAATGCCCTTATAGGTCTTACCGCCGATTTCAACCTCCACTGCATAAACACCAAGCTTTGGCGTTACAAGCAGCTTCGGATAGCGCTGATTTATTGTGGGAAAGCCGAGTGTTCTGCCGCGCATATCGCCGTGAAGCACCTCAGCACTAAATGAAAAGCCGCCGAAAATATGCTCATTTGCCTTTTTAATTTCGCCGTTTGCCACCATTTCACGAATAGCGGTTGAGGAAATAGGTTCTGTTCCTTGCAAAACAGGGCTCGCGCAATAAAATCCTATACCGTTTTTTTCGCAGAAGCTTTTAATAGTATCTGCACCACCCGCCGCATTATAACCGAAGCGGTAATTAAAGCCGCAACAAATGCGCACGGGGTTATATTTATGTTTTAAATCTGCCAAAAATTCTTCGGCGGGGATATCCTTTACCGCCTCAAATTCAAGCATACTAACCTCGCTTATGCCAAGGCTTTTTATGCGCCCAGCCTTATCCTCGGGCAGCATCAAAAGCCGAGGTGCGCCTGCGGATTTCGGAGGAGTGCGAAATGTAACTGCCACACTGTTAAATTCTAACGCGCCTTGAAGCACTGCGCGGTGGCCTGAGTGAAGACCATCGAATGTGCCGAGTGCTATGGCAGTTTTCATTTTTCTTCCTCCTTTAGAAAATTAAGCATGCTATGTTAAGTCTTTTATTCTCGGTATCAATTTCGCCAAGCCCTAAAAATTTTTCGCCGCTATAAACGCGGTAGAGCTGACCGTTAGAATAGTCTTTTATTTTAAGCCGCTCAAGGTCTAATTGACCGCCGTTTGAAAAGCGGACCGCCTGCTTTTCGGTGATATTCACGCTTGGCAAGTGTGATACTGCTCTATCGCAGGGCAGTATGTAATCAGAAATATTATCAGCCGTGAGTTTATCAAGCTCAACGCATTCCCCGATACCAAAGCCTGCCGTTTCGGTGCGGGTAAGGGCTGAAAGCGTGGCTCCGTAGCCGAGGCGCTCACCGATATCTCGGACAAGTGAGCGGATATAGGTGCCCTTTGAAACGCGGGTTTCAAGCTCGAACTCGCCGCTTTCATCAAGCGGTGCGGTTTGGGTTAATGAAAACACCTCAATTTCGCGGGGAGCGATTTGCGCGCTCTCCCCTTTTCTTGCCAGCTCATACATTCGCACGCCATCCTTTTTAATGGCGCTATACATAGGGGGAACTTGGTTTTGCTTTCCCTTAAAATCCTCAAGGACATTAAGTATCTGCTCGTTACTACAGGTAACGGTGTTTGTTTTGAGTACCTTGCCCGTTATATCAAGTGTATCGGTCATAACACCAAGCTGCACTCTCGCGCGGTAGCTTTTATCGGCTGAAAGCAGATGTGAACAAAGCACAGTGCCGCGGCCTATAAGCACAGGCAAAACGCCTGTTGCCATAGGATCGAGTGTGCCTGTGTGCCCCACGCGCTTTTCACCTGTGAGCCGCTTTATTCGTGCCACAACGCCGAAGGAGGTTATCCCCTCGGGCTTATTAATGAGCAGCAGACCAAGCATCTTTTTCCTCCATATGTGCTCTTACAGCCTCAAGAGTTTTAGCCTTTACTTCGCTGAGCGTACCATTAAGTGTTGCACCTGCGGCGCCCTTATGACCGCCGCCGCCCAAGCTCTTACAGATAACCGAGGCATTCAGCGGTGAATATGTGCGAAGTGATATTTTAAATGTATCACTTCCGGTTTGCTTTATAGTAATTCCCGCAAGAACACCCTCAACGCTTCGCGATATAACGCTTATACCCTCTAAATCAGAGCCGCAGCAGCCTGTCGCTTCCTGCATTGCGGCGGTAACACTGAGCACTATGCACTTATCATCAAAATGATATTCGGCAGTATCAAGCACCATTCTTTCAAGCTGCAAAAGCTGCTTTGATTTTGTATCAAACATAAGCTTATTTATAGCATCTGCCTTAATATCGTTATCATAAAGCATTGAAGCTATCAAATGTGTTTTTGAGGTTACATTTGAATACTTAAAGCAACCCGTATCTGTTGCAATACCGGTATACAAGGCCTTTGCGGTTATATCATCTACCTCAACCTTTAGCGCTAGCAAAAGTTCAAATATTATTTCGCAGGTTGCCGAAGCATCAGCATCAAGATATAACGAACGGGCATAATGCACATTTGAAATGTGATGGTCTATATTAAGGTCAACACAGTCGCCAAATTCCTGTTGCAAGGAGCCGAGCAACCGCTTATCCGCAACATCAACAGCAACAATTGTGGCCCCCTCGCGGTTTACATGGTCGGTTTCCCCAGCGAAGTAACCAAATTTACTTGGAACAAGGTCGGGGCAGATAACCTCAACCCTTTTGCCCAATTTTTTAAGTCCGAAATAAAGCGCATAGGCGGAGCCTAAGGTATCACCATCGGGAGAGGAGTGTGTAAGAATTATATAGTTATCGTGTTTCTTTAAAAACTTTGCGGTTTTTTTAAGAGTTAGCATTTCACAAGTGTTTGTGATTTTCTCCACTCTGTCACTTCCTTTCGTGACGAATTAATTTTCCTCTTGATTAAAGGAATCGATAATTTTCGAGATATGTGCACTGTTTTCAATGGAGTTATCAGCCACAAAGCGAAGCTCGGGTACCTTGCGAAGCTTCATTCGAGCGCCAAGCTCGCGCCTGAGGAAGCCTGAGGCGCTTTTATTAAGCGCCTTAACAGATTCCTGTGTAGCCTCAGTGCCCTCAATAGCACTGATATATACAGTGGCATAGGACATATCTCCCGAAACATCAAGCTTTACAACACTTAGCAGCTTACTCACGCGCGGGTCCTTTACCTCGCGAAGCAGTTCAGAAAGGCAAAGCCTTATATCGGATGTTACGCGGTTAATTTTATATCCTGCCATTAATCTCTGTACTCCTCCATAACGAAGGCTTCAAATTGGTCGCCTTCCTTGATATCGCCGAACTTATCAAGACCGATACCGCATTCATAGCCCTGTGCTACTTCCTTAACATCGTCCTTAAAGCGGCGGAGTGACTTAATCTCATCCTCGCAAATAACAATGCCATCGCGAACAACGCGGATTTTGCAAGCGCGTGTAACCTTGCCGTTTGTGATATAACAGCCTGCAATAGTGCCAACGCTTGAAATCTTATAGGTATCGCGAACCTCTGCGGTGCCGAGGATGTTCTCGCGGAACTTGGGGGCGAGCATACCCTTCATAGCCGCCTCTATTTCCTCGATGCAGTCATAGATTACGCGATATGTGCGGATATCAACGCCATCGCGCTCAGCAGTAGCCTTAGCCACTGCATCGGGGCGGACATTAAAGCCTACTATAATAGCGCCCGAAGCCTGAGCGAGCATTACATCGGATTCATTGATGGCGCCAACGCCGCCGTGGATAACGCTTACCCTTACTTCCTCGTTAGAAAGCTTTTGGAGGCTATCCTTTACTGCTTCAACGCTACCCTGAACATCAGCCTTTACGATAACATTAAGCTCTTTAAGGTCGCCCTCGCTTAACTGGCTGAACAGGTTATCAAGAGTAACCTTTTCCTTGGCATTGAATATTTCATTCTTAATCTTTTCTTTTCTCTGCTCAACAAGCTCGCGAGCCAAACGCTCATCCGATACGGCATCAAAGCCATCGCCCGCATCGGGGGTTTCGGCAAGACCTGTAATCTCAACAGGAACTGATGGGCCTGCGGTTTTAACAACCTTGCCGTGCTCATCTGTCATAAGTCTTACACGGCCCACGGCTGTGCCCGCAACGATTATATCACCCGCATTAAGCGTACCGTTCTGAACAAGCAAGGTTGCAACGGGGCCGCGGCCCTTATCAAGGCGAGCCTCAATAACAACACCCTTAGCTCTGCGGTCGGGGTTAGCCTTAAGCTCGAGCATTTCAGCTACAAGCAAAACATTTTCAAGAAGCTTATCTATGCCGTTATGTGTTTTTGCAGAAACTGGAACACAGATAACATCGCCGCCCCATTCCTCGGGAACGAGTGAGTGCTCTGTGAGCTGCTGCAGAATACGGTCGGGATTAGCTTCGGGTTTATCCATCTTATTAATCGCAACGATTATCTGAACATTTGCTGCCTTTGCATGGTTTATAGCCTCAATGGTCTGGGGCATTATACCGTCATCAGCGGCAACAACAAGGATTGCTATATCGGTTGCCATCGCACCGCGCTGACGCATAGCTGTGAACGCCGCGTGACCGGGGGTGTCAAGGAAGGTTATATCCTGTCCCTGACACTTAACTCTGTAAGCACCGATATGCTGGGTAATGCCGCCTGCCTCGGTATCGGTAACGGCGGTGTTGCGGATAGCATCAAGAAGTGAGGTTTTACCGTGGTCAACATGGCCCATAACAACAACAACGGGGCTGCGAGGCTTTAAGTCCTCAGCGGAGTCTTCGGTTACATCCATAATCTTTTCTTCTATGGTAACAACTACCGCGCGCTCGATTTTTGCACCCATCTCGGTTACAACTATTTCAGCGGTATCATAGTCAATCACCTGATTAACGGTTGCCATCATACCAAGCTTCAGCAGCTCCTTAATAACCTCTGCAGCGGTCTTCTTCATTGCTGCCGCGAGCTCACCAACGGTTATTTCATCACCAACGGTTACGGTGATGGGAGTCTTCTTAATGCGCTCAAGCTGCATACGGCGAAGCTTATCAGCCTCGGTCTCGCGCTTGGCGCCCTGAGGACGGCGGTAATCCTGAGATTTCTGCTTAATCTTTTGCTTGCGTGAGAAGTTATCGCGCATGGTGTTAGCGGGCGCGATATTCTCATACTTCTCATTATATTTATCAATATTCACATTAGAAGTTCTTGTATCTACATGGCGAAGTTGAGCGGGACCTCGGTTAGGAGCAACGCCCGGCTTCTTTTCCTTCTTAGGAGGAGCCACAAGCGGGCCATCATAAGGCTTTTCTTCACGCTTGGGAGCTTCTTTTTTAGGCTCTGCCTTTTTCGCTTCCTTTTTGGGCTCTGCCTTAGGAGTTTCCTTCTTAGGAGCTTCTTCCTTTTTTGCTTCTTTCTTAGGAGCTTCTTCCTTTTTGACTTCCTTTTTAGGCTCAGGCTTCTTTTCCTGCTCCTTTTTGGTTTCGGCAGGCTTTTCTTGACTTTTTTGGGGTGCAGGCTTACCCTCTGCAGCAGCGGCGGCAGCCTTTAACTGCTCAAGAATTGCCATCTGCTCAGCAAGCTTTTTATCCTTTTCATTCTGACGCTTTTTAGCGGCTGCGGCGCGGCTTTCGGCGCCTGTTGCAAAATATTCATCAAAGCTCTTTACCGCATACTGCTTAGTAAGAGCATCAAAAACAAGCGCTATTTCCTCCTCGCCGAGTGCGGCACCCGACTTCTTTTCTTCACCTGTGAGTGTTGCCACAAGGGCAATAATTTCCTTGGAAGTTTTACCGAAATCCTTAGCTAAATCGCTGATTTTATATTTATTTATCATTTAGTTTCCTCCCGTCTTCAAGTGCTTTTATTAAGCCGCTCGAAAATGAATCATCATTCACCGATAAAATACCGCATTTTCGTCCCACCGCGTGGGTTATGGTATCCATATCGTAGCCTTCAAGCTTTAAATATTTTACCTTGTATTTTTCACTTTGAAATATTATTTCCTTTTGGCTTTTTTGCGATACATCGCTTGCGGCTAGCACCAGCTTTGCTTTATTCTGCTTTATTGCAGAAATGGCAGCATCCATACCGTAAGAGAGTTTTCCCGCTTTAGCTGAAAAGCCTAAAAGAGTAAGGGCTTTATCATTCAAGCTCCTCACACTCCTTTTTAAGGCGCGAATAAATTTCCCTTTCAACCGCCACAGAAAAGGTGTGGGAAAGCGCATTCGCTTTTTGTGCCTTTTCTATACAGCCGCCGCATTTGCAAATATATGCGCCGCGGCCTGCGGCTTTATTAGTAGAATCAATAAAAATTTCACCCTGCTTATTTTTCACTATGCGCACAAGCTCTGCCTTTTGTTTCATTTCGCGGCAGCCTATGCACATTCTAAGCGGTATCTTTTTTGCTGACAAATCAAAAACTCTCCTTTTAGGATTTATTATTCACCGAAAAATCCGCTTTCAGGGTGAATATCTATCTTCCAGCCTGTAAGCTTAGCGGCAAGGCGAACATTCTGGCCCTTATTGCCGATAGCAAGGGATAACTGCGCTTCGGGAAC
>CAZIXG010000003.1:0-14731 GCA_964543305.1 uncultured Ruminococcus sp. | reverse complement strand
CGCGTGCCACACAAACCTTGGGCTCGGTAGACTGAACCTCCACCGATACAACCTTTGCGGGAGAAAGCGCCTCGCTTACAAATTCAACGGGATCCTCGCTGTATTTAACGATATCTATCTTCTCGCCTGCGAGCTCCTCTACTATCTTATTTACGCGCGCACCGCGGGGTCCTATGCAGGCACCTACTGCATCTATCTCACTGTCGGCTGAGAAAACCGCCATCTTAGTTCTTGAGCCTGCCTGACGGGAGATAGATTTTATCTCAATTGTGCCATCAAATATCTCAGGAACCTCGGTTTCAAAAAGGCGCTTAACAAGACCTGGATGTGTGCGGGAAAGCATTATGCGAGGGCCTCTTTCGGTTTCCTTAACATCAACAACATAAACCTTGATGTGGTCGCCCTCTTGAAGCTGTTCATCGGGAACCTGCTCGAGCTTTGGCAGGGTTGCCTCGCTGTTGCCTATTGTGAGGATAGCGTTGCCCGTTTTGGGATCAATACGCTCAACAACCGCGGTAACAAGCTCGCGAGTCTTGCTCTGGAACTCTGCGAGCACCTGTCCCTTTTCAGCCTCTCTTACTCCCTGACGGAAGTTGTTCTTAGAGTTTTGTGCCACCACTCTGCCGAACTTCTTGGGGTCAAGCTTAATGTCGATAAATCCGTTTTCAACCGCCTTGGGGTCTATCTCGGCTGCATCTTCCTTTGAAATCTGTGTGAAGGGGTTTTCAACCTCATCAACTATTTCCTTGCGAGCCACAACGGTGAAAATCTCGTTTTCAACATCTATCACACAGGATACAATGTCATTGCCGCCATAGTCCTTCCTTGCGGCAACGGTTATAGCATCGGAAATTTTATCGGCGATAAACTCGCAGGGGATGCCGCGCTCGGCTTCCATAAGTCTTAAGGCTTCGAAAAATTCCTTGTTGTCCTTTCTTTCCTTCGCTGTCATTTTCTTTGCTCTTGCCATTTTTTATTAATACCTCCAATAAAGGGTTTTTTACCTTTATATTATTTATATGTCCTCAAGATTTGCCTTTGCCACACTGCCCTTTTCAAAGCGAAGCTCACCATCAGCAGTTTCGAGTGTTACAGAGCCATCATAAGCTTTAAGCACACCCGAAAATTCTTTCTTACCGTCAATTGCTTTAAAGAGCTTTACCCTTATAGCCTTGCCAAGCATTTTCTCAAAGTGCTCGCTTCGGCTAAGCTCACGCTGCAGCCCTGGGGAGCTTACCTCAAGATAATAAGAAACATCTATGGGGTCCGCCTCATCAATAATGGGGTCAATAGCGTGGGATACATCTGTGCAGTCGTTAATTGAAATACCCTCGGGCTTATCAATAAACACGCGAAGATAGTGGGAAGCGCCCTCTTTAACAAAGCGAACATCCCAAAGCTCAACACCCTCGGCCTCAACGGTTTCTTTGATAAGACCAAACACCTTTTCGGCAACCGATGCCATTTAGCATACCTCCAAAACAAAAGTGAGCGGGTTACCCCACTCACCTTTCTTAAAGTCTAATACAAAAGTATTATACCACAAATTATTATAAAATCAAGTGTTTTTTATTATTCGTACTGAAAATCCTCTGCGAGGGTATCGCCCTTATAGGAATTGATATAAATTCTAACCTTGCTTTCGGTGCTGATTTTCTCACCGTATTCGGGGGACTGCTCAAGCACTATACCGGGCAGAGCATCGCTATCATACTTTTCAACAACCTCAATATTATCATAAAGGAAGCCTTGCTTTAGAAGCTCTAACTTTGCGCTCATTTCGTCAAGGCCGAGAACATTTGCCACCTTAACCTCATCGGGCCCAAGGCTTATTATAAGCTGAACCTCGGTATCCTTTTCGACCTCTTTGCCTGCCTCAACGGTTTGTGAGCAGACTGTGCCGCGGGCAAATTTATCGGAAAATTCCTTACCCTTTATGCTTATCTTAAAGTGCTCGTATTCATCGCTATCCATATTCTCCATTATCTCGGAGTAAAGCTTGCCTGTAAAGTCGGGCACCTCGTGCAGGATAACCTGCTCTATGGCATCGGAATCAACATCACCTATTGTGGGCACATCGGGCATAGAAACATATTCATCTGTGCTCTCCACAGGTGGCTCGGTGCCAAACAAATCATCGCGGAAAACGGTTAGACAAAGAACTATCGCTATCACCGCAAAAAGCGCTGCGGTGATGCCCGCAGAAAGTGCAGCATATTTCATACCCGAGCCTTTTTTAGCCTTTTCAGGCTTAGACTCGCGCGCTTCCTTTAGCTTCTTTTCCTGAGCCGCTTTTGTAACGGCGGCGCGGCGGATATTTTCCTGAGTTTCACCGTAAACAAGCTCGTTTCTGAAAACCTCCATATTCTTGGTTCGGTTTTCTGCGCGCACCTGAAGGCCGTTTGCCATTGCCACCAAAACCTGACGGGGCAATTCATCGGCAAAGCGTGCAGGAATTGAAAGTGTATCGTTACTGAGTCTTTCATCGGCAACGGGTGGCACCGTGCCTATAAGCACGCGGAAAAGTGTGGCGCTCAGCGCATATACATCCGAGCTCTCGCCAATACTCATACCCTCAAAGCCATACTGCTCAGCTGCGGCATAGCCGCTATAAAGCTCGGCAGGGCTTTCTGCTGATACGAAGCGCAGTCTTGGAATGCAAATTGAAGTGAGGCGAAGTTTACCATCACGGCCAACAAGTATTGTTTCGGGCGAAATACCGCCATGGATAATACCAATATCGTGAAGGCCCTTAACTGTATCAATAAGCGGCAAAAATAGTGCTCTTGCCTGCTCCCAACGGAGCACACCGCCGTTTTTTTCGAGGAAGCTTTGAAGTGATATTCCCAAAACTACCGGTGTTATGGCATAAACTGTGCTGTTTTCCTCAAAGACGGTTGTAACGGGGATAAGTGAGGGCAGCTCGCTTGCTATGAGCTTTTTATTTATCTCAATGAAGTCCATAATACCTTCATTATAGATAAATTCACTGCCCGATTTCACCGAAACGGTTTTATCGGGATTTCTTATTGCGCAGCCGCGGGGGAAATATTCCCTAACGCATACTGCCTCCCCTATGGTGGTATCCCAAGCCATATATACGGTGCTTTCACTGTTTGAGCTTAATATCTTTCCTATCATATAGCGGTCGGAAAGCATAAATCTTACAGGAAGCTTATCGGGATCATTCCTATCATTAGTATCATAACCGCATATACTGCATATCTGCTCGCCGCCGTTGTCGTTCATACAACCTGGGCAAAGTCTATCGGTATTCAACATAACGACCTCCGTGAAAAATAATTTTTAAAAAAGTATATCACACTTTTTGTTATTTGACAAGTGCACCCGACTGAGGACTCTCATCCCCCGAGGGTGCAATGGGGATAAGCTTACGGAAAACACAGGTGTGGCGCTGGGTTATAACCCTATCCTCGTGCAGACATCCGAAGTACCAATGCTTAAAGGTGCAAGAGCGACCTATCTCCTCTAAATACCCGTTTAGCTTGTTAACATTATCGGTATCGCCTCGGCGCAGGAGCATCGCGCTCTTCACAAGTGACGGCGGCTCGTGGGTGATTATATAATCAACGGTGCAACCAGCCTCATCAAGGGTGCGGGCGCCATCCGCCATTTCAGCAGGTGTTGCCTCCTCCTGCCGCCACCAGTGGCCTGAGGGCACGCGCATATCCTTATCGCTGCTCTCGCCCCCGCCAAAGGTGAAATAGCGGTTGCCTTCAATGTGGAATATCTGGCCGCGCATAAGGTGCAAAAGGTTACCCTTAATTCTATGCACCTTGCCGCCCTTCCATACTGTTGTGCGGCAGCGGTTTATATACTCAAGATTATCGTGGGTGCCCTCAACAAAGGCGGTTATGAACTTGCGCTTTGCAAGGTAATCAATTACCTGCTTTTCAAGTTTAGAGCCATCGAATATGTATCCGAAGTCGCCGCAAACTATAAGCACATCGCCGCGGCGAAGCTTTCGAAACTGCTTATCGTAAAGCCTCTCGAGGTCGCCGTGCATATCGCCGGTAACATATACCATAAATTTCACCACACATTTCAAAAATCTCTGCTTTATTTTTATAAGAAAATAATGTATAATAATTTTACGAATAACATTGTAACACAATTTAAAGGAGATTTCTATGGTAAAAAAGATAATTTCCATAATTTTAATAATTTGCTTATTTACAATACCCACTTTAACTGTGAGCGCATATGAGCCTACGGGCTTTGACATAACGGCAAATGCGGCAATGCTGGTATCGCTCGATACCGATGAGGTGCTTTATTCAAAGAATGCAGATGATAGGGTTTACCCCGCATCCATCACCAAGATAATGACCACCATTCTTATACTGGAAAGTGAAAAATACAATCCCGATGCAAAAATAGCTATGACCGAGGAGGTGCTTGACCTTATAAGCGGCACAGGAAGCTCGGTTTCTTTGATGACCGCGGGAGAAGAGATAACCCAGCTTGATCTCGTTTATATGGTGCTTATGGCATCCTTTGGTGACAGTGCCTATCTTGCCGCTATCCACTTTGGCGGCAGTGTTGAAGGCTTTGTTGATATGATGAATGCGAAGGCTAAAGAGTTAGGGCTTACCGGCACCCACTATCAAAACCCTGTTGGTCTGCACGATGAAGACAACTACACCACCGCGCGTGACACATATATATTAACAAAATACGCCTTGGAAAACAAAACCTTTAAAGAGGCCTGCACCACCACGCGGTATACCGTTCAGTCGCTTAACAAAACCCTTTCTACCACAAACTTTATGCAGGATACCACAACCAATTACTATTATACCTACGCCAAGGGTGTAAAAACGGGATATACCGATGAAGCGGGCCGCTGTCTTGTGAGCACCGCAAGCTATAACGGCTATAATTATATGTGCGTGCTTTTCGGCTGCCCCCCTAATGCGGGACAAAGGTATGAATTTATAGACAGTAAGAATTTATACCGCTGGGCATTCAATAACTTCGAATTCAAGCAGGTGGCAGATACCGCAAACCCAATTTGTGAAATTGAGGTTGAGCTTTCCCTTCAAACCGATTTTATTTCCCTTTATGTTGAGGATGGCTTCATATCTGTGCTGCCCGCCGATGCGGATGACTCCACAATATCTATAGTTCCCCACCCCACCGCCGAGAGCGTTAAGGCGCCAATTAAAAAGGGTGATGTTTTGGGAACGGCGGATATTATCTATGCCGAGCAGGTTATAGGAAGTGTTAACCTTGTATCAAACGAGGATATTGAAAAGAGCCTGATGCTCACCGTTTGGGATGCAATTAAGCGCTTTTTCACCTCATCTTATATGAAGGTGGTATATATAATAATTATCGTTTTAATAGCCGCCTTTATAATCGCGGTTATCAAGATGAATTCGGGCAGACGCCGCCGCAAGGTGAAATACGTGCCCTATAACAAGCATTCGGAAGATGACCGCAGGAGGTAAATTATGTATAAATACACCTATAATGATGAAATAGAGCCTGTGGAAATAGAGGATAGCGAGGACAAACTCCTAAGGAAATTCAAAAAAGCAGTGGTGGTGCTTGGCTCCGCGGCGGCAATTATACTGGTAATTTGTATGATAATCACATATTTTGTGCAAAGAGTATAGAAAAGCTAAATTCGCTTGCGCGAGCTAAATTGACTTGCAGTCAGTTAAATTCCTTCCGTAGCTAAATGTACCTGAGGAACGATAAGAGCGAATTTAATTTAGCTTCGCAAAGTGAAATTTAGCTATGCAAAGCATAATTTAACGGTTGCGACAGCAACTATTTCACTAAAATATAACGGAGACAACTTCTTTACGAAGTGTCTCCGTTGTTTTTTCCTTATATTGAAGTTTCGTTTGCTACCTCTAACATATCGAAGGTAAATTCCTTTTTCATATTGAGGGCTTCGAATATATCATAGTCCACAACCTCGCAGCCTTTATATGCTACAACGCGGTTGCCGATGCCTTTGCTTAGCAGGTGAACTGCGGCATTACCCATTTGGGTGGCTCTTACTCTATCACGAACAGTGGGGCTACCGCCGCGCTGAACATGGCCGAGGATTGTGGCGCGGGTATCAATACCTGTTTTCGCCTGAATTTCCTTAGCCTTTTCTTCAACTCCGCCAACACCCTCGGCAACGACCACGATAAAGTGCTTTTTGCCGGTTTTTCTGGTGGAGATTATTTTATCTATTACCTTATCAATATCATCGGGAGCCTCGGGCACCATTATTGCGGTGGCACCTACGGCTATGCCTGTTTGAAGTGCTATATAGCCTGCGTGCCTACCCATTACCTCAACCACGCTGCAGCGGTCATGTGACTGGGCGGTATCGCGGATTTTATCAACCATTTCCATCGCGGTGTTCATCGCGGTATCAAAGCCGATGGTATATTCTGTGGAAGCGATATCGTTATCTATGGTGCCGGGTATTCCAACACAGGGAATTCCGCGCTCGGAAAGGTCGCGCGCGCCACGATAGGAGCCATCACCACCGATTACAACTATACCCTCAATGCCATGCTTTTTACAATTGGCAACAGCCTCTTTAATACCCTGCTCGGTTTTAAAGCGAGGGCTTCTTGCGGTATAAAGCATTGTGCCTCCGCGGTTGATAACATCAGACACGCTACGCGCATCAAGATCTATAATGTCACCCTCGATAAGGCCGTTATATCCACGGCGAACGCCCTTAACATTCATACCGAGAGCAATTGCTGTTCTAACAACGGCACGCACTGCCGCGTTCATACCCGGCGCGTCACCGCCACTGGTTAAAACACCTATCGTTTTCATATAAAATCATCTCCAAAAGAGCCAAAAATTTGCATTAGTGCTTGGTATTATACACCATTTTTTATAAAACTGCAATAGATTATTTTTAGTTTGTTACTAATTTCACATTTTTATCGCCTAAAAGTGTGTAAAGCTCACTTAGCGCGGCTTCACTCGGCGCAACCTGAAGCCTTTCGGGCACCGCAAGGCGTTTTTCGCTATCCTCGCACACTATTATAACAGGGGTGCTTCCGTGATGGCGCGCAAGAATATCGCAGGCAGCCGAAAACTGCGGTGAATTTTTGCTTGGCACTTTAAGGTAAAGTCCGCTTTTTATGCTTGAAGCCGACTGCCTTTGGGCACCCTCGGGCACCACCTCAACACTTTCGCATATAAGCTCGGTTTCCCTATCCTCGCGCTCGCTCACCTTTCCGTTAATTATAACAATATTGCCATCAACAAGCTCATTTCTATAGCGGGAATATGCGGCAGAAAAAATTATAACATCAATACTGCCACCCGTATCCTCAATTGAGGTTGAAGATATTATGCTCTTGTTTTTAAGCTGCTTAACCTTAACAGCCCCCAATATCCCCACAACGCTCACGCGCTTGCCATCACCCACACTTTTATTCTTTATATGGGAAATGCTTGCGAAACGCGCACTTCTTGCAAAATCGCGGTAGCCGCTCATAGGGTGTCCCGATAGATACATACCCGTTGCCTGCTTTTCCATAGCAAGCAGTTCTCTTTTAGGCATCTCATCAATTTCGGTTAGCTTAAATTCGGGGGCGGGCTCGCTATCACCAAAAAGCATAAGCTGATTTTCACTTAAAAAACGCCGCTGCTCATCTATCACAGAAAGCACATTATCTATATTATATATCATTTTTCTGCGGTTGTTGTGAAGACAGTCCATAGCACCGCTTTTGATAAGTCCCTCCAAGGCGCGGCGATTAAAATCTCTGCCGAAATTGCGAGAGCAGAAATCATACATAGATGTGTAATCCCCGTTTTTCCTTTCCTGCACAAGGTTGTTTATTAAAGAGTTTCCTAAATTCTTTACCGCAAGCAGACCGAAGCGTATGCCATCCTTGGTGGCGGTAAAGCCTGCAACGCTTTCGTTAACGCTCGGCGGCAGAATTTTAATTCCCATTCGGCGGCACTCGGCAGTATAAGCGGATATTTTATCGGCACTTTCAAGAACGCTTGTAAGCAAGGATGCAAGATACTCTGCGGGATAGTGACATTTAAGAAAGGCGGTGCGGTATGCCACAACGGCATACGCGGCGGCGTGTGATTTATTAAAGGCATAGGAGCTAAAGGCACTCATTTCATCGAATATGCGCTGAGCCACCTGCTCACTCACGCCGCGATTAACGGCGCCCTCACACAAAACATTGCCGTTTTCATCCTTTTCGCCATATATAAAGGCATTTCTTTCGCGTGCCATAACATCGTGCTTTTTCTTGGACATCGCCCTTCTTACTATATCCGCGCGACCGAGCGAATATCCGCCAAGCGAGCGGAATATCTGCATTACCTGCTCTTGATACACAATACAACCATAGGTAACCTTTAAAATAGGCTCTAAAAGCGGGGTATCATACTTAATATTCTGCGGGTTGTGGCGGTTATTTATATAGCGGGGTATCGAATCCATAGGACCAGGTCGATAAAGGGATATAATTGCTATAAGGTCCTCTATAGATTCGGGGCGGAAGCGGCGAAGCACATTCTTCATACCGTCCGACTCAAACTGAAATACACCATCGGTAAAGCCCTCGCCCATCATTTTGAAGGTGGCGGCATCATCCATTGGTATATTATCAGCAGAAAATTGAGGCTCGAATTTTCTTACCGCCTCCTCGGTATCGGCAATAACGGTTAAGTTTCTTAGCCCCAAAAAGTCCATTTTGAGAAGACCTAATTCATCCAGAGCAGTCATAGTATATTGCGTTACCACCGCCTCATCATTAGTGGCAAGCGGCACATAATCGCTGACAGGCTTATCCGATATAACAACACCTGCCGCGTGGGTAGAAGCGTGGCGGGGCATTCCCTCCACCTTGATAGCCATATCAAGCAGAGCCTTTATTTGAGCATCACCCTCATAAAGGTCATGGAGCTCCTTTGAGCCCTCTATGGCGCGGCTGAGTGTCATACCGATAGACTGCGGAATAAGCTTGGCCGTTTTATCGCATACGGCATAGGGTATATCCATCGCCCTACCCACATCGCGCACCGCATTGCGGGCGGCCATTGTTCCGAAGGTGACTATCTGAGCCACATGGTCGCTGCCGTATTTTTCTATAACATAATCTATTACCCTTTGGCGGTTAACATAGCAAAAATCAATATCAAAATCTGGCATCGAAACGCGCTCGGGATTTAAAAAGCGCTCAAAAAGTAGGTCATATTTAATTGGATCTATGCCCGTGATGCCCATACAGTAGGCGGCAATACTACCCGCACCCGAGCCACGCCCCGGACCTACAGGGATATTATGAGATTTTGCATAGTTTACAAAATCCCAAACTATAAGATAGTAATCCACATAGCCCATTTTGTTTATTACCGAAAGCTCGTACTCGAGCCTGTCCACCACCGCTTTATCGGGACTTTCACCGTAATTGCGGTAAAGCCCCTCATAGCATTTATTGCGAAAATATTCAAAATGGTCCTGCCCGCCCGTATCAAAAAATGGCAGCTTAATCTTGCCAAACTCAAACTCCACATTGCAGCGCTCGGCAATTTTTGCGGTATTCTCCAGTGCCTCGGGCACATCGGGAAAGGCCTCTGCCATCTCCTGTGCAGTTTTTAGATAAAATTCCTCTGTTTTAAATTCAAGTGAATTCTTTTCATTTATCTTACTGCCCGTTTGCACGCAAAGCAGCACCTTATGCATAAAGGCATCTGCCTTTTCAATATAATGCACATCATTGGTTGCAACAAGCGGTATACCCGTTTCACGCGAGAGCTTTACCATATATGGGTTTATAGACTGCTGCTCAGGAAGCTTATGGTTTTGTATTTCTAAAAAGAAGTTGTTTTCACCGAAAACATTTTTATACCAAAGAGCAGTTTCCTTTGCCTTTTCATAATCACCTAAAAGAAGCGCCTTTGGTATTTCACCTGCAAGGCAGGCGGAAAGCGCAATTATGCCCTTATTATATTTTTGCAGAAGCTCGCGGTCCACGCGCGGCTTTGAATAAAAGCCCTCGGTAAAGCCTGCGGATACAAGCTTTATAAGATTTTGATAACCCTCGTTGCTTTCGCACAAAAGCAGTAAATGACTGTAATCGCTATCGAGCGGTTTTTGCTTATCAAAGCGGGTTCGCGGTGCCACATAAACCTCGCAACCGATAATTGGCTTTATTCCCTGTTTTTTCGCCGCTTTATAAAATTCAATAGCGCCATACATAACACCGTGGTCGGTTATGGCGACGGCGGTTTGTCCCTTTTCAATTGCGGCATCAAGAAGCTTTTCGATACGGCAGCAGCCATCCAACAGACTATATTCAGTATGAAGATGAAGATGAACAAAATCCATGCCGTATCACACTCCTTTTATTTTTTTATACAGTCGTTATATATTTCTATTAATTTCTTGAATCGGTGGTTAAGCCCTGATGCGGTTATAGGCTGAGAGCTTTTTTTGCAAAGCTCCTTTAAGGTCATATCAGGGTTTTGAAGCCGAAGCTCGGCGGCATATTGAAGCTCCTCAGGCAGACCGCCAAGCAGTCCGCGATTTTTAAGATACTGTATAGCTGTGCGCTGCTTTATCGATGCCTCGACCGTTTTGCTGATATTAGCGCTATCACAGTTTCTCGCGCGATTCATATTGTTTTTAACGCTTTTAATTATTGTGGTTTCAATAAGCTCAAGGCTACGCGCCGAAGCGCCCATAACTGTGAGCAGGTTTGTTATCATCTCACTGCGCTTTATATACACCACATAGCCCTTGCCGCGCGTGGAAATATTGGCGTTTATATAGTGCTCAGCGAGAAGTGCTTTAAATTCCTCGGCAAGCCTCAATTCCTTTACGGGGAAATCCACCCTGTATGATACATTAGGGTCGCTTATATGCCCGCAAGCGAGAAACGCTCCTCTTATAAACGCTGCCGCGCAGCAGTCGCGGCGGAAGGCCTCCTTGTTTATTTTGCCCTCATACACGCCAAAATCCACCGAGGCCAAAACGCGGAGCCTATCTGATTCATCCTGAACACATGCGGTGTGGTATTTTTTATCCCCCACAGCCGCTTTTAGTGTTACCTCAACCCCATAGATATCCTCTATAAGCGAGGTATAAAGCCTTGCGGTGTTCTCGTTTTCGGTTTGCATAGATATTTTCTTTATTGAAAAAGACCGACTGAAGAGTAAAAATCCGTACGCTAGAGAAGTTTTACAGCAATTAGACGGTCTTATAGCTGAAAGCTCAGTTTTAAGTTCAGAACAAAAGGACATTTTATTCTCCTTTATCTATATCTCTATGTACGAGCTCCACCTCGTAGCCCTTTGCTTCAAGCCACTCGCTCACAAGAATTGCCATCGTTACCGAGCGGTGGTGACCGCCTGTGCAGCCAAAGGAAACGGTAATCTGTTCCCTGCCCTTTTTCTTATAAAGCGGCAGTGTGAAATCGAGAAAATCGGTTATTTTATTTAAAAACTCGGCGCTTTCATCACTGTTCATAACATAAGCGCGAACGGCCTTGTCCAGCCCCGTTTTTTGCTTTAGCTCGGGCTCATAAAATGGATTTGGCAGGCATCTTGCATCAAACACGGTATCGGCGCTATTATCCGCGCCGTATTTAAAACCGAATGATTTGCAAACAACCTTAATTCCTGCCATTTTTAACTACTCCCTGCCAATAAATATAACCTCTGGCTCTAATATAACTCCATCTTTTTGAAGCACTGTTTGCTTTATCTTTTCTATCAGTGTCAAAACATCCTCGCATTTAGCTTCGCCGCGGTTTATAACAAAGCCCGCATGCTTTTCGCTCACCTGAGCGCCGCCAACACTTACGCCCTTAAAATTGTTCTTTTCAATGAGCGCGCCCGCAAAATACCCCTCGGGCCGCTTAAAGGTGCTTCCCGCGCTCGGAAATTCAAGCGGTTGCTTTTCGCGGCGGCGGTTAAAATAATCATCCATTTGAGCCTTGATTTCATCGTTTTTGCCCTTTGAGAGCTTTAATACAACCTGCGTTACTATAAGTCCGTTTGTTTTAAATACGCTTGTGCGATAACCGAATTTTAATTCATCGCCGCAAAGCAGCACCTCATTACCCGCACCGTCAACCGCTTGCACTTTTTCTACGACCTGAGCCATTTCGCCGCCATAGGCACCCGCATTCATAAATACTGCGCCGCCCATACTACCCGGTATTCCATATGCAAATTCAAGCCCCGAAAGAGATTCCTTAAGACAGAAAAGGCACACGCTTCTAAGGCTTGCGCCCGCGCCACAGATTACGGTTTCCCCCTCAATGCGGATTTCATCCACTTCGCCAAGGCTTATCACTGCACCCTCGATACCCTTATCCGATACCAAAAGATTAGAGCCTCTGCCTAAAATAAAATAGGGTACATTAAACTCTGCCGCCGCTTTGAGCGCAACCTTCAGCTGATGAGTATCCGCCACCTTTACAAAAACATCTGCGTTACCGCCTATTTTAAAGGTGGTGTGACGGTTCATCGGCTCGTTTTCAACATATTCAATTTTTTCACTTCTAATCGCATTTAAAAATTGAATTTTTTCCATAAAACACCCTACTTGTAAATATTACAAAGATATGCGGCACCTATAATACCTGCATCGTTGCCAAGGTCGGCAGTTTTTATAACAGTTTTTATATCCATATTGCGGGCATAGTTTTCACCCTCAACATATTCGTTGATGGGATCGGTAAGATATTCGCCCTCTTTTGAAATACCGCCACCGATACATATCATATCAGGCTGGAAGATGTTGAGCACATTTGCAATACCCACAGCCACATATCGAATATATTCATCCACAACGGTAGTTCCAACTCGGTCGCCGAGGCGCTTTGCCTTAAATGCGGTAACACCGCTCACTCTGTCGATATCCCCATCGCAAATATCCCACATTCTGCTGCTGCGATAGCGCATCATAGCCTGCTTAGTCTGGCGCACAAGCGCTGTGGCAGATGCATAGGTTTCCCAGCAGCCAAAACGACCGCAGGTGCAGGGCAAACCGTTCATTTGAATTACATTGTGCCCTAATTCGCCGCCTGCACCGTTAGAGCCTGAATAAATCTTACCATCGATAATAATTCCGCCGCCAACACCTGTGCCAAGAGTAATTGCAACAAAGTTTTTGGTGCCCTTGCCCGCGCCCGCGATATATTCGCCGTAGGCTGCGGCATTGGCATCGTTTTCTACATAAAACTTTTTACCCATTTTTTCTTCCAGCATTTTTCCAAGAGGTAAATCATAAAACTCAAGATTGTTCGAATAAGGCACATTGCCTGTTTCAGGCTCAACCGAGCCTGGTGTTCCCACGCCGAAGCCATCGATATCATCTATGGTTACTCCTGCGTTCTCTATCGCTTCATAAGCAACCTTTATCATATCGTCAACAATTTCCTCAGCAGGTCGTGGTAGTGCTGTTTTTGCCTTTGCTGTGCCTACTATTCTGTATTTTTCATCTACCACACCTGCAACTATATTTGTGCCGCCAAGGTCAATTCCTAATTTATACATTCATATTCCTCCTAAAACGGCTTCACAATTGTTTCGCCGCTATCTGACTTTTTAAAATCATCTACCATTCCAAGGCGGCTGAGCAGGTCCTCGGCTGCATTATAGCCAAGCTTTTTCTGGCGACTGTTCATAGCCGCAACCTCGATTATAATCGCTAGGTTTCTACCCGGCTTTACAGGGATGGTGAGCGATGGAACATTAAGACCTAAAATCTCGGTGTTCTGATTTTCAAGCCCCATTCTATCGTAAACCTTGTTGGAATCCCACTGCTCCATATTTATAACAAGGTCAATTTTCTCGGTTAGTTTAACCGCACCCACGCCGAAAATTCTGCTTGCATTAATAATGCCTATGCCGCGAAGCTCGATGAAATGACGAATATTATCAGGTGCGGCACCCACAAGAGATTTGCTTGATACGCGGCGAATTTCAACTGCATCATCGGCGATAAGGCGGTGACCGCGTTTAACAAGCTCAATAGCCGTTTCACTTTTACCTACACCACTTTCACCAAGCAGCAGTATACCCTCGCCGTAAACCTCAACCAAAACACCGTGGCGTGTGATTCGAGGCGCTAAATGCAGATTTAAAAACGCTATGAGTGCAGATGTGAATTCTGATGTGGTTTCCCCCGTTCTAAGAAACGGCACGCCGTATTCCTTAGCGATTTCCACATAATAATCCTCTACCTCTAAATTTCTTGCAACCACAACCGCAGGCGGATTTTTTGAAAAGTAATCCCTGATACGCTCTTTTGCCTTTTCGTTGGAAAAGCCTTTTAGGAAGTTTATCTCGCTGATACCGAGTATCTGAATACGGTCGGGATCAAAATACTCAAAGTATCCCGCAAACTGAAGACCTGGGCGGTTGATTTCAGCAGTGCTTATCATTATCTCCTCGGCACTTCGAGGCATATAAAGTGTTTCAAGCGAAAATTCTTTAATTATTCGAGCCAGCGAAATAGTGTAATCTCTTTTCATTTTTGAAGCTCCTAATAAACATATTTTTTTCATTATACTACATATTTTAGTATTTTTAAACATTTTTTTGTTTAATACTTGCTAATAAGTTAAAATAATTATATAATTAATAAAAAGTTTTAACTTCTGGAGGCATTTTATAATGAAGCTAGGTATGGTAAGACACCGACCGAATTTCATAACTCCTTAAAAATCCACAAATGCTTATAAACCCCATAGATACT
>CAZIXG010000002.1:0-27274 GCA_964543305.1 uncultured Ruminococcus sp. | reverse complement strand
TTCTTGTTTAGCCATTTTTATCACCATACTGAACAATTATATAATATTATAAAATATTATAGATTATATCCAAGCTTTTTGCAACCATTTATTTCAATTGATATTGCATACATACCCAAAAAATGTTATTATTACATCGGTGATAGAATGCAAATTGAGATAAAGTCGGGCAAGGTGGACCTTTCGGGCACACCTGTGCTCACAGATATAAATATGGTAATAAACACAAACTGCCGCATTGCGGTGGTTGGCAGAAACGGCTGTGGAAAGACCACTCTTTTGCGGCTGCTAAGCGGCGAAATACCGCTTGCCAACACCCAGTCTGACGGCGGTTTTATGGCTATAAGCGGCACGCCACTTATAGGCACGCTAAACCAGATGGCATTTCAGGATAACACGCTTACCTTAGAGCAGGAAATCCGCTCGGCTTATAAGGATATTCTAGAAACAAAAGCCGCTATGGAGGCGGCTCAGCGTGATATGGAAAAGAGTCAAAGTGAAGAAAGCATCAAGCGCTACACCACTGCGCTTGACCGCTTCACCATAGAGGGCGGCTTCTATTTTGAAAAAGAATATCAGGCGGCTATTAAAAAATTCGGTTTCACTGATGAGGAAAAATGCCGACCGCTTTCAGAATTTTCGGGCGGTCAGCGCACTAAAATCGCCTTTTTGAAGCTACTGCTTTCAAAGCCCGACCTACTGCTACTCGATGAGCCGACAAACCACCTTGATATCGAGGCGGTATCGTGGCTTGAGGAATACATAAAGAATTATAAAAAAGCGGTAGTAATCGTATCCCACGACCGAATGTTCCTTGATAACACAGTGGATGAGGTATATGAGATAGAGCACGGAAAAACCACCCGCTACACAGGTAATTACACCGCCTTTTGTGCCAAAAAACGCGAGGCGCGAAGCCTGCAGGCCAAAAACTTTGAGGCTCAGCAAAAGGAAATAGCGCGAATTTCCGCCACTGCCGAGCGTTTTCGCTATAAGGCAACCAAGGCCGCTATGGCGCAAAGTAAGCTAAAAGCTATAGAGCGTATGGAAAAGATAGAGTCCCCCGAAGAATATGATAATCGCACCTTTAAAGCGAGCCTTGAGCCTGCCGTTCAAAGCGCCAAAGAGGTGCTAACGGCAAACGAGCTTACCATCGGCTTTTCAAGTCCCCTTGCCACACTTTCCTTTAACCTCTACCGCGGTGAGCGGCTTGGTATTATAGGCGGCAACGGAATGGGAAAATCCACACTGCTTAAAACCTTGGTGGGAGCCATTCCCCCGCTTTCGGGCTCCTTCCGTTTGGGCGCTTTAGTGAATATCGGCTATTTCGACCAGCAAATGGCGCAGATAAAGGGTGCCGAAACGGTGCTTTCTAATCTGCAAAGCGCCTTTCCCTCGATGAGTGATTTTGAGGCAAGAAGCGCACTTGGCGCATTCCTTTTCAGCGGCGAGGATGTTTTTAAAACGGTTGATATGCTCTCGGGCGGCGAGCGGGTGCGGTTGGCGCTTTGTAAGCTATTCAGGCGTCATCCTAATCTGCTTATTTTAGATGAGCCGACCAACCATATGGATATAATTTCCAAGGAAACTCTTGAGGAGCTTCTTTCCGCTTACACAGGCACGCTTATCTTTGTATCCCATGACCGCTATTTTGTGAAAAAGCTTGCAACTCGCATTATAGACTTTACGGATAGTGGCGCCGAGCTTCACGATTTTGGGTATGATGAATATATACTGCGCAAGGCTACAACCCCCACAGAAATAATACAAAAATCAGAAAGCAGACCAAAGCCGCAGAAAAAGGCCTACACCACACCCTTAAAGGAAAAGCAAAAGCGCGAGCGCGCGATAAAAAAGGCGGAAGAAAAAATTGCAAGCCTTGAAGAAAAGCTTGCAATTCTCACAGCCGAGCAGTCCAGCGAAGAAAATATGACCGATTATGAAAAGCTAACGGCACTGCAAAAAGAAATTGATTCTACCGAAGAAGCGCTTCTTGAGGAAATGGAAAATTGGGAGCATCTCAGCGCCGAATACAAACAACTTACGGAGGGAAATTTATGAACACATATTTACTTTTTGTAACATATCACGCAAAATCGGGAAAGGCTCAGGAATTTGTGCGCGAGCTCGAAAGCTCGGGCGCGGCAGAAAAGGTAAGAAAAGAAAACGGCTGCATCAGATATGACTATTTTTTCAGTGCAAGTGACCCCGACACCGTGCTTTTATTCGAAGAATGGGAAAGTGTGGAGCATCAGCAAATTCATCTTACGCAACCCCATATAGCGCAGATTAAAGCGGCAAAAGAAAAGTATATTCTTGATGTTGAATTTAGGGATATAAAATAATTTAAAGCAACCTTGCGTTATGCGAGGTTGCTTTTTTATAATCTATTAACCTTTGACGGGTTTATCCCCATTTCACGACTGTATGTAGCGGAAAAATACCCTTGCGAGCTAAAACCCAATCGTTCTGCCACGGCGCAGACACTCTCGCCCGATTGCAACAGCTGGGTAGCGGCTTTGATTTTCATTGCAAGAAAATATTTATGCACTCCCATATCAGCGTATTTACCAAATACCCTTTTAAGTCCCGAAACACTTATACCGATATGCTTTGCTATTTCCTCAACCGACAGATTTTCCTGTATGTGCGCATTCATATAATCTACCGCCACATTAAAAAGCTTTGCTTCGGGAGAGTCGCTCGCCCTTTTTGAAGTTTTTATCTGCATAAGCGAAAGAAAAAGCTCGGTCAGATATGTATATACCGTGTGCGAATAAATCGGACTCTTTTCAAAAAGCTTCAGCCGATGATTAAACCCTCTAATATCTTTTAAATCATCATATTTAACACAATTTGAATCGGTAAATTCGAAAAGCCTTTGCAATATATTCTTTTCACTGCTTCTGAGCGTGTATACGCGGCCTAAATTTTCTTCAAATTCACCCTCTACCGAAAAAGAGAATATGTAAAGCCTTGCGCTCTTACTCTTTACAAAAAAGTTGTGAAGCTCTAATGGACTGTGTAATACCATTTCCCCCGAACTTATTTCAAATACGCTTTCCCCTGCAGTTACACATACTTCACCTGCGTCTACATAAACGCATTCCCAGAAATTGTGCGTTTCTCCCTTAAAATTAAATCCCTGCTCGGCCTCGCGTATAAACAGAGAATACATTTTATCGATTCTAAAAAGCTCTTTTACCTCAAACGATTTCCACTCCATAAACTCACCTTTGAACTAAAATAATATATTTTTGAACTAAACGCGTATTGTTTTATGTTTTTGACTCGGTTATATTATAGTCATAACAAATTCATTTGTAAAGGAGTTTTTGTTGTGAAAAAATTGAAGGTTATACTTATGGGCGCCGGAAAAAGAGGTATTGCTTATGCCGATATTATGGCGCAGATGCCGGAGCAATTCGAAGTTATTGCGGTTGCCGAGCCGATAGACTCGCGCCGCGAATATATTAAAAATCTTCATCATATACCCGACAGTATGTGCTTTACCGATTACAAGCCCTTGTTAGAGCTTGGAAAAATTGCCGATATGGCCGTTATCTCCACGATGGACCGCGACCATTTTGAGCCTGCTATGAAGGCGATATCACTTAAATACGACCTGCTGCTTGAAAAGCCTATTTGCCCGACAGCAGAAGAATGCGCCGCAATAAGCCGCGCCGCAACCGCAAACGGTGTCAGGGTTGTTATCTGCACAGTGTTAAGATATACACCTGTATTTACTGAGGTTAAGCAGATTATTGATTCAGGTAAAATCGGCAAAATAGTATCTGTTAACCACGAAGAATGCGTTGGATTTATGCACTACTCCCACAGCTTTGTGCGCGGTAATTGGGGAAATAGTGACCGAAGCTCTGGTATGCTGCTTCAAAAATCCTGTCACGATATCGACCTGCTGCAGTGGCTTATCGGTAAAAAATGTCTTAAAGTGCAATCATTCGGTTCACTTAGCCACTTCACACGCGAAAATGCGCCCGAAGGCTCAACCGAATACTGTATTGACGGCTGCCCCCACGCAGAAAAATGCCGCTTTAATGCCGTTAAAGTTTATTTAGAGGATAAAAACGACTGGTACAGGGTAACAAGCACCAAGCTTGCCGCCCCCACTGATGAGGATGTTGAGCGCACCATCCGTACCACGCAGTATGGCAAATGCATTTATAAGTGCGATAACAATATAGTTGACCACCAGACCGTCAATATGCTTTTCGAGGATGATATAACCGTTACATTTTCTATGAACCCATTTAACGACACGGGAAGAAATATGCATATTATGGGTACCAAGGGTTCTTTGCTTATACGCACCCGACCTGATAAGCCAAGTTTTCATTATGATTTCCCCACCGAAACGGTCACACAGCTCAAATTTTCGGGCGGTGATGACAGCATTGTGGGCGGTCACGGCGGCGGAGACCAGGGTATAGTTAAAACACTGTATTCTTATTTCACCAAGGGCGAACACACGGGAAATGTTCCCACCATTGATGAATCCTTTTATAACCATATGCTTGTTTTCGCGGCAGAAAAATCACGCGAAACCGGTAAAGTTATAGATATCGAAGAATTTATAAAAAGTTTTAATTAAAAGTGAGAGCCACTGCTTCAAATAAAGCAGTGGCTTTGTTTAATAAGAAATGGAAAATTTCGGTGTTTCGCATTCGCGAAAACGGATATAAAGCCTTCCCTTTGAGGGGAAGGGGGACCAAAGGCTCCCATGCCTTACAGGAGCTGGCAAACGCAACGCGTTTGACTGAGGGATTCCGCGGGGGACGAGCTGTTAAACAAAACATACCACCTCATCAGTCACCATTCGGTGACAGCTTCTCCTCAAGGGGAAGCCTTTTTTCAAGATTCTTCGCTTGCGCTCAGAATGACATTAGAAAGTCTAGCATATAGTATCAAAAAAGCACCTGCTATGTTCAAACGGACAGTCGAGGACGCCTGTCCCTACATAGCAGGTGCTTAAATTTCAACTTTTAATGCTTATTATTCCTCTACGGGAGCTTCTTCGGTTGCATTAGCTTCAACAACAGGTGCCGCAGGAGCCACAACCGCAGGTGCTAAATCCTCATCCTTGAGGCAAAGCATCAAAATGCCGCCTATAAGATTGCAGAAAATAAGTGTTACAATACCGATGCCTACAAGGTCAGCCTTAGAGGTAGCCTTGTTAAGCTTGTTAAGAGCAATGATGCCCACAATAAGGGGTACAATAAGCCAGAATTGGAATACCATACCGATGATGATAAATACTTTGGCCGCGGTTTTCATAAGTTTCCTCCAGAAAATATGTATTTGTGTTTCCACATAAATATTTTAGCACACTAAAATGCCGCTGTCAATTTAAAAACATATTTTGCGGCAAATTTTCGCTATACCCGAATGTGAAATGAAATATATCCTTACGCGCCGCAGGATATTTCACAAATCCCGTAAGGGATTTATTTCGTTGGCATAATATCCTTTAAAGATATTATGCTTTTATGGGAGCATTTCGCATTGATTTTATCTTGTTATAAGCAAAATAGTAGCCCATTCCCAAAGCGAGGCTTATTGTGATACTAAGCAAAAACTCCAGTGCACTGCTTCCCGCCACATCATATATAACGGGTGCTATGTGATTATAGTATATAACCTGCGCCAAAAAGATATGGTATGATGCTTTTCCTATTAGCTCTATCGGTGGGCAGTGCCAGCCTGACGCCGCCTTTAGTCCAAAGGCAAAAATAGGGGCTATAAATAAAACGGCTATCATTGAGGTGGCGGTCCAGAATGTGAAAATTCGCGGCTCATACGAGGTGTAATTCACAAGCCAGATATAAAGTGCGCCCAGCGTGCATATAACTACACCCTTATTCCGCTTTAATTCATTCCCGCGCAGATATATATAACAGCCCATAGCCACCGCAAAAATATATCTTAACGCGATAAGGCGATACACCCCGCCTGACATATCCACCGCGCACTTAATAAGCTCGTACAAAAAATTTACAACAAAGCAGCCAATTATTCCATACTTAAATTTACTAACGGCAATATAAATGAGTGGGAATATTAAAACAATTTGTATAAGAACAGGATAATAATATGTTCCGTTCTCACCTCGGCCGCCGCCAAAGAAACATATCAACACCTCTATGGGTGATATACTTTCTCCCATAGCAAGCACTATTACATTTTGCGCTATGTACATATATAAAAACGGCAGTGTGTAACGCAAAAGCTTTTTTGCAATAAGCTTTGGGCTATAGGCGCATTTTAATGTAATAATACCGCTTTTTGAAAACGATGCCGCCGAAACATAGCCAGTAACCAGCATAAATATCGGCACTGCCATACTTATGTGGTATGGAAAAAGCAAATTCAGCCGCCAACCATCCGACCACTCATAATGCGTTATTACCACCATCAGTATCGCTATACCCTTTGCGATATCGATGAAATTATTTCTCTTCATAGGTTAAAACATATTATCCAACACTCTTAATAAAGCGTTCAAACGCGGCTTTTCCCTTCTTGTCGCGCTTAAACACGCCCGCGTGCTCAAGCACCTTCGCGAACACTATGCCGATTTCATCCTTTAAGATTTTATCAACATTATCCTTATTTATATCGCTGTATTTAAGTCTAAGTTCATCAGCCCAGTCGGCGTGCTTTTCGAGTGTTTCGTTTTTGCGGATATCCTCACCCGAAATCAGCGCAGCGGCAAGGTCTGCCATCTCGGTTTTAAGACGCGCAGGAAGAACAGCCAGACCCATTACCTCAATAAGACCTATGTTTTCTTTCTTTATATGGTGAAGCTCGGCATGAGGATGGAAAACGCCCAAGGGATGCTCATCATTTGTGATATTGTTGCGAAGCACCAAATCCATTTCGTATTTGCCGTCACGCATACGGGCGATGGGCGTTAAAGCGTTGTGGCACTCGCCGTCCGTATTGGCGAAGATGTAAACCGACTCGTCGGTGTAGCCTTGCCAACTGGTGAAAATCTTATCGGCAAGGTCTATAACGCGGTCGCAGTCGCTGCCTGTAAGACGGATTACCGACATCGGCCACTTAACAATGCCCGCCTTTATATCCTCAAAGCCCTCAAAGCTTAGCTCTTTTTCAATGGGCGCCTTTTCCATAGCAAAGGTGTAGCGTCCGCCCTGATAATGCTCGTGGCTTAAAATGGAGCCGCCAACTATCGGCAGACCTGCATTAGAGCCGAGGAAATAGTGCGGATAAAGCTTCACAAAATCGAAAAGCTTTTCAAATGTGTTGCGGTTTATTATCATCGGGGTGTGTTCGTTATTAAAAACGATACAGTGCTCGTTATAATAAACATAAGGACTATATTGCCAACTCCAGCTTTGGCCGCCAAGCTGAACGGAAATTACGCGGTGATTCTGGCGCGCTGGGAAGTTAAGGCGCCCTGCATACCCCTCGCACTCCTTGCAAAGAAGACATTTAGGATAGTCAGACTGCGGCGCATTCTTTGCCGCCATAATTTCTTCAAGGCTTTTTTCGGGCTTTGAAAGGTTTATTGTTATGTCAAGCGTACCATACTCGGTTTCCGAAAGCCACTTAAGGTCGCGTGCCACACGGTAAGTGCGGATATAGTCACTATTGCGACTAAGATTAAAATAATAATCGGTAGCTGCCTCTGGTGACTTTTCATATTCAGCCCAGAATTTATCTGTAACCTCTGAAGGGCGCGGCATCATAAGACCCATAAGGCGGGTATCAAAAAGGTCGCGTGCGGTTATATTGTTTTCGATTATTCCCTTTTCCACCGCATAATCAAGCAGTTCACTAAGCGTGCTTTCAAGGTCAACCTCTCCGAAATTCTCCTCGCACTCAAAGCTATCAAGCCTTAGCGCATCACATAAAAGGTTGATAACATAAATCTCATCACGCTTTGTGAAAAGATTTTTTTGAAGACCATAGCATACAAGCTTTTTAATTGATTTTTTTATCATTACTATTACCCCTCAAAGTAAAATGCCGCGTGAAGCGGCATTTATTCTATTATTCGAAAGATGGTGTGCAGGTATACTTATCGGCTATGCATACCCAAGAGCTGCCCGCACTAACCTTAAGGTCATTACCATCTGTATCGGTGAACTTAAAGGAATCGCTATCGTTACCCTTGGTCCACTTGATAAAGGTGTAGGTGCCGTTTGTTATATAATATCCGTCACCGCCTGTGAAGTCAACCTTGCGGTGCTTGCCATCGGGATAATTAGATATATCGGTGAGAAGCACAAATACATTCTTAACCTCGGTTGCTTCATTTGTGTAATAATCGGTGAGAATCTCGCCCGATTTTGAAAGACGGGTGTAAAGTCCTGAGCCCTCGCTATATGTAAACTTGGTGGTGGAGGCAGGGAAAGGAACCGAAACGGCGGTAGCGTTGCCACCTGTGAGGGTTATTTTTTCATCCTCTTCCGCAAAGGTAACCCAAGAGCTTGCAGACTTTGCCTTAGTATCAAATTTGCTATCAATGTTTTCCCACAAATCTGCGCCAAGAGCATAAAGGGTGTGCTCACTCGCAAGACCGTTTGCGATTCTTTTCGCACCCTTGGAATTTGTGTCAATACTTATATCATCAACATCATTAAGATGCGGCGCGCAATATGTCGGGTCCTGACCGCAGTGAATATAAATTGCGTTGTGCCCCATAGCCAAATCAACATAGGGATAACGCGCAGAACGAACTGTGCCGATTTTATCAAGCTTTGATATATCCTGATAAACTGCCATAAGGCGGGTAATGCCGCCCTCAACCTCGGTTTCATAAATAATATCAGCCGAATTAAGGCCCGTTTGCACAGGCTGTGCCACCGATACATTGTTTATCATTATAGCAACGGGGCGGTCGTTTTCCTTACCCTCAGCCAAATCCTTAAGGCCCGTAAGCGGATTTAAGGCGGCAACCACAGCATCATCTCCTGTTTCGGGCTCAGAGCTGTAAACCTCCTTAGGGCTACAGCCTACGGCGGTTATTATCATCGTAAGGCAGGCAACGCCCGCAATAATTCTTTTAAGCATATATTGTGTCCCCTTTAGAAAATATTACGATATCTATTATACAAAGAAGTCGCCCGCATTTCAATAGCAAAAGGTAAAATATTTCAGGTAAATTTAGTATATTTGGTATTGTTAATTTTGTTAATATACTGTATAATGTTATTGAATATATTGTAGATAAGTGTTGAAAGCGTGAATTTTTTGGAAAATATCGTATACCTTGATAACAGTTCAACAACCAAGCCCTGCGACGGTGCTATTGCGGAAATCACCTCGGCTCTAAGTGAAGACTGGGGCAACCCATCAAGCCTTTATGATTTGGGGCTTAATGCCCAGCTTCGCGTTGATTCCGCGAGGGAAAAGCTTTCTAAAATGCTATGCTGCCGAGCGGATGAAATTTACTTTACAAGCTGCGGCACCGAGGGTAACAACACCGCAATTTTAGGCGCAGTGAATGCTAGAAAAAAGCGCGGAAACAGAATTGTTACCACCGCTATTGAGCATCCATCTGTGCTTGAAAGTATGAAGCGGCTCGAAACGGAAGGCTTTGAGGTCGTTTACCTTAAGCCCGATGAAAGCGGCAGTGTTCGCGAAGAGGATATTACTGCTGCCATAAACGATAAAACGATACTTGTGAGCATTATGCTTGTGAACAACGAAACGGGCGCCATTCAACCTGTAGCCGCCGCGGCAAGAGCGATAAAGGCGGCATCCGCTCCTGCGCTTATACATTGTGATGCGGTGCAGGCATTCGGCAAAATGGAAATAAACGCGGCAAGGCTCGGCGCCGACCTTATAACGGTGAGCGGCCACAAAATCCACGGTCCTAAGGGCATAGGCGCCCTTTACATTAAAAAAGGCGTTACAATAAAGCCCCTGCTCACAGGTGGCGGTCAAGAAAAGAATATGCGCTCGGGCACCGAGGCAGTACCGCTAATCTGCGGATTTTTGGGTGCTATGAACGAGATTCCTAATATAAGGACCACCTATGATAAAATGCGCAGTCTCTGGCTTTACACCAAGGATATATTGCTTGAAACGGGACTTGTTGAGATAAATTCGAGTGATACCGCACTTCCCTATGTGCTTAATGTTTCGGTAACGGGCTACCGCTCGGAAACGATGCTGCATTTTTTGGAAGCCAATGGGATATATGTATCCTCGGGCAGTGCCTGTGCCAAGGGCAAGGGAAGCTATGTGCTCACCGAAATGGGGCTTGGCACCAAAAGGATTGATAGCGCACTGCGCATCAGCTTTTCAAGATATAACACTAAAGAGGATGCCGTCCGCCTTAAACGCGCGATAGTTGAGGCAACAAAAAAATTAAGAAGGGCAAATTGATGAAGGAAATTATACTTATTAAAGACGGTGAATTGTCCCTTAAAGGGCTTAACCGCCGAAATTTTGAGGATACAATGGTGGCAACCATAAGGCGCAGGCTTAAAAGCCTCGGCAAGGTGGCTATCACCAAATCACAATCCACAATTTATATCGAGCCTCAGGATGATGATTTTGATTTCGAGGAGGCGCTCGAGCGCGTAGGCCGCATTTTCGGCATCGCTGCTTTCAGCAGAGCCTGCGTTTGCGAAAAGGATATGGAGGATATTCTCGCCAAAGTGCCCGAATATCTGGCTGATACTATGAATTCCATAAAGAGCTTTAAGGTAGAGGCAAAGCGCTCGGATAAATCCTTTCCGCTCACTTCACCCGAAATCTGCCGCGAGGTTGGCGGCGCACTTCTTAGCGCATACCCCCATTTAAGGGTGGATGTTCACAACCCCGATGAGGTGATAACCGTTGAGGTGCGCGATTTTGCCGCCTATATAAGAGCGGGTCAGATAAAGGGCGCGGGCGGTCTGCCCGTTGGCACCGCGGGTAGGGCTCAGGTGCTGATATCGGGTGGCATTGATAGCCCCGTTGCAGCCTATACTATGGCAAAGCGCGGTTTGGTGCTTAACGCCATTCACTTTGCAAGCCCGCCATACACAAGCGCTCGCGCAGAGCAGAAGGTTAAAACACTGCTTTCAAAGGTTGCGCGTTATAGCGGCACCATAAAGCTGGCAGTTGTTCCCTTTACCGAAATTCAAGAGGAAATCGGCAAGCACTGCCCCGAAGATTATTTTACTCTTATAATGCGGCGAATGATGATGCGAATAGCCTGCCGCGTTTCTGAGAGTGACGGCTGTTTAGGCCTTATAACGGGTGAGAGCCTCGGTCAGGTGGCGAGTCAAACACTTCCCGCCATCGCCGCCACTGATGAGGTTTGCACGATGCCCGTGCTAAGACCGCTTATAGGTATGGATAAGGAGGAAATAGTAATTATTTCCAAGAAAATCGATGCCTTCGAAACATCTATTTTGCCCTACGAGGACTGCTGCACCGTGTTCACCCCCAAGCATCCGCACACCAAGCCAAAATCGGGCCAATGCGAGGAGGCTGAAAAGGGGCTCCAGATCGAGCCGCTTATTGAGCGGGCTATCGCGGGAATAGAATATTCATATATAGAATAAAATTAAGAGAGAACGAATATGGCAGGAATACACTTAAAAAACATACTAAGCGATAAAACAGTATCGGTTACGGATTTGGTTTCCCGCCCCTATGAAAAAGGGAATACCCTACCTGTGCTTAAAATCATCATACCGCTTACCGCGTTATTGCTTATAATAGCAACGATTTGCGTGTCTGTGTTTTTCACTTCCGGTCTTTCTCACGCCAAGCTGTTAGAGGAAGCAAAAGAGATTTTTTATTACTCAGGCGGCGCCAATAACGCTTTTGATGTATTCACACAGCAGAATAGCGACATTAAAGCCTGGCTTTCGGTTGAGGACACAAGCATTGACTGTGCAGTTTGTCAAACAGATAACGACAGTTACTATATTGACCATAATCAGCTAAAGGAAAAAAGCCGCTACGGCGCACTGTTTTTATCGTACAAGGATGATATAAGCCGCAAAAACGGAGATAAAAATCTTGTGATTTACGGCAATAATATGACCGATGGCACAATGCTCGGCGGCCTTAAAAACTATAGGAATCTGAGCTTTTATAAAAACAACCCCGTAATAAGATTTACCTACTATGACAACCGCGAGCTTTATTTTATATTCGCAGTTATGCTGATAGGCTCATCTGTTGAGGATAACGGCGGCTATAATGTTTCAAAAAGCTATTTTTTAGACGAGGCAGAGTTTAACGACTGGCTCGAGGATACAAAAGCGCGCAGTATTATTAACACAAGCATTGAGGTAACACCTCAGGATGAATTTTTAACCCTTATAACGGTGGCAGATGATTTTGAGGGCGCGCGGTTAGCCGTTGTGGCCAAAAAGGTTGATAGCTGGGGCGCATCCTTTTCCAATGCCGAGGGCGCCACAATAAACGCGGCGCCTAAATACCCCGCAAGCAAAAATAAGAAATAATAAAATAAACTCATATAAATCTTGAAAGGACGAAAAAAATGCTGCAAAACATTAAGGTGGACCTTGTTTATCACAACACTCCCTCGGATTTTGAGATGGAATTTAATCTGTGCGGTTGTTGCAGAATGCGCCTGCTTTCGGAAAAAACCACCGATAAAAAGGGGCTTGTTTCCGCTTTGGCAAAGGCGGTGGCAAGAAGCCGCATAATAATTGCAAGCGGCCCGCTTTTTGGTGAGGAGGGGCTTATAAGCATTGTTGCCACCGCTATCGGCAAAGCTCTCTGCGGCTTCGATAACGCGGCTTATGGCATAAATATTGATGATGAAATCAGCATAATAAAAGGCTCAACCCCGCTTGTAACACCCGATGGCTATTTCGGCGGTTGCATTATCGAAAGCGGCCCTCAAACCATTATTCTGCTAACCGAAAACCGCGCTTTCCGCAAGACGATTATGAAAAATCTCATCCACCCATATATTGAGCAGGTAAGCGTGATGCCCATAAAGCAGTCACATCCCGTGAAGCCGCCGCAGCCTGTAGCACCACCGATGGCACTTGCCGAGGGTGATATTACCGCAGGCTATATTACTGAGCCTGAGCAGGATACGGCAACGCAGGAGCTGCCACCGGAGCAGATTTCAGAAACAGATGCGGATATGATAACCGAGGTAAGCCTCGATGAGGAAGAGCCGCAAGAGCCCGAAGAGATAACCGCCGCGCCCGAGGATGAACACAACATTGCCTTTGTTATGGATGAAGAGGAAGCCGAGCCCGAGCAAGAGCTAACCACAGTTCAAAGCGAAATGTATGTTGAAAGCGAAGCCGACCCACAGATAGCCGTTCCTTATGAGCATAGCTTTATCCCCTCCGAGGAGGACCGCTTGTTTTTAACCGAACAGGAAAAAGAGGAAAAGGCACCGAAATCCGGCTCCAAAGCGATCAATATACCGATTATAATTTTATCTGTGTTGCTTATTGCGGCGGTGCTTGTTCTGTGCTATTTTATACTCATTAAGCCTATGACAATGGGTGTTAGCACATCAGAATATATGCGCGAAATCTTCGGCGCCGCAAGCAGCGCACCGATTATTTAAGGGTGTCAATTATGAGCAAAACAAAATCAAATAACTTTTTTTACCGTATGCTCTGCGGAGCGTTTCTTGGAATCAGTGTTATAGCGCCTGGGATAAGCGGAAGCATAATGGCAGTTATGATGGGAATATATGATGACCTTATTAATGTTATATCAAACCCATTTAAAAACTTTAAAAAGAATGTTTTTTATCTGTTGCCTATGGTGTTGGGCGCGATTGTATCTATGCTGCTGTTGCTTCAAGCGCTCGACTTTATGTTTGAAAACTACACAGTTCCCTCTTATCTGTTGTTTATGAGTCTTATCGCAGGCAGTATTCCCACAGTAATCGGCGAGGCAAAAAGCAATACCATAAAGAAAAGGTATTTTATAGGAACAGCCTTAGCCTTTGCTTTTGCCCTTACAATAGGAATTCTGGCTAAATCCGATTTTGCGATAGGAATAGATACTACTAACACTGCAAGCGCGGCTATGAAAATATATATGCCCGTTTGCGGCGGAATCGCAGGTATGATGAGTATGGTTCCGGGCATGAGCATTTCGATGCTGCTTATGATGTTCAGCATTTATGAGCCTCTTTTAGAGCTTGTCACCAATATAATGGATTTCACAAGATGGTTCACCGCCGCTTGGTATGGTGAGGTGTTAACGGTAGCCTCGATAGTATTGGCTTTTCTTATAGGGATGGTGCTTTTCTCAAACATCACTAAAATAGTCTTTAAAAAATATACCGCGGCAGGCTTTCTTATGGTGCTGGGCTTTATGTCGGGCTCGGTGATAAGCATATTCCCCGGTCTTCCCAAGGGCTTACTTAATTGGCTTTTAAGCGTTATAGCAATAGCCATCGGTCTTTCAATATCTTATTTGTTTAAGGTGTTAGGAAAGAAGTTTAATGTTGATTAAATTTTTAATAAAAAAGATTTAAGAAAAAAGAAACCGCTGACAGAGAGATAAATCTGTCAGCGGTTTCTTTTTTTATTGCTTTTTGCGGTGGTTATGGTAGCGATAAGCTTCCATCTAATCGCGCCGTAAGGCACATATCGACAAAACTATTGCTTGGCAAACCAAGCAACCGTTTCAACATGCGCCGTTCTTGGAAATAAATCAACGGGTGTATATTCCTTTAGCTTATAGCCCAGCGTTTCGAGTATTGCCGTATCGCGAGAGAGGGTTGCAACATCGCAGGATACATAAACCACCCTTTCGGGGGCAAAATCCTGCGCCACAGTTTTAAGCAGTGACTCATCACATCCCTTTCGCGGAGGATCGAGTATCACAACATCGGCGGTAATACCCTCTGCCCTCAGCTTTTTGGCGGCATCGGCGGCATCACCACAGATAAATCGCGCATTTTTTATATCGTTATCGCGGGCGTTTTCCTTAGCATCGGCTATTGCGGCATCCACTATCTCAACACCGATAACGCTTTTAGCCTTTCTTGCCATTGAAAGACCTATTGTACCCGCGCCGCAATATAGGTCAAGCACATTTTTATCACGCGCATCCGCATACTCTGCGGCTTTTTTATAGAGAATTTCCGCCATATCGTGATTAACCTGATAAAAGGAAAAGGGTGAAATTCGCACCTTGACACCGCAAAGAATATCATATATATATTCCCTGCCGTAAAGCAGGATGTTTTTATCCCCTAAAACAACATTAGTATCCTTAGCATTCACATTAAGCACAACGCTTTTAAGCGCATCCCCAAATGCGGTTTTCAGATTATCAACAAGTATATCTGCGTGCGGTAAGGCTTCACCGTTTGCCACCACACATACCATTATTTCACCAGTAGCCTCACCGCGGCGCAGATATAAATGCCGCACAAGGCCGCGCCTTGTCTGTTCACTGTAAACGGAAATACCTTTTTCCCTTATAAAGCGGGTGAATATATCGCTTGCGGTTTTAAATTCCTCGGGGTGAAGCAGACAGTCCTGCGAGCTCACCACCCTATGAGAATGCTTGGCATAAAAGCCAACACTGCCATCCGCCGCTATTGGATACTGCGCTTTATTTCGGTATCTTTCGCTTTTCCTTGCCGCCATTATAGGCTGCGGGGCGATATCAATCCCGCCTATTCTTCGCATTGTCTCGCGCACGCGATTTTGCTTGGAGTTACACTCGCTTTCATAGCTTATATGCCTGAAAACGCAACCGCCGCACTGCTTAAATGCGGAACAACACGGTGAAATACGGCAAGCGGAGGGGTTTATAATCTCCTCCGCTTTAGCGTATACATAATTCTTTTTCACCTTTAAAATGCGGGCGCGGATAACATCCCCCACCGCGGTTAAGGGAACGAATACCGCTATACCCTCATATTTACCCACACCGCTGCCATCGGCAGAAATATCGGTGATGGTAAGCTCAATAATATCGTTTTTATTCATTAGTTTGCGCTCCGTCAGGGTTTACGAAGTTAAATTCCAGCGAGCCCTCATCGAACAAGGATACACCTCTGCGGCAGTCATAGCCAAAGGTGCTGTTTGCATCTATAGGGATATTATTTATCACAACATAATCCTCGTTTGCCCAAGCGGCATCAACGGTATCAATACCCGTTTGCCAGAAAATATTATAGCAACCGCTATCCTTCACAATTTCGCCGCGCACGGCACTGCCAACATTGTTTTTAACGACATAAATGTTCATAACCTTCTCACCCGAGGGCGCCGTTACAGAATAAGATAGCTCGCCCTTTGGTAGGTCGGAAATATCGGTGAAAAGGCTCTGCTTCACACCGATAGCGGTGTTTAAGATAACAACTATTGCCGTTATTATATATAAAATTTTAAAGCCTGCTTTTTTCATAAAAACACACCTTTCATATATCCGCCTCAAAGTGGGGGATATACTCGCTGTTAAAACGGTCAACATCCTTATTATAATCGGTTACCGCAAAGCGGCAGTGAACACCATAAACACACATAAAATAGGGCAGTAAAAACGGAAGCGGCATAAGAAGCAACGACAGTGCTATCCAGCCTGCCATACTAAGCATCAGCCAGAAAAAGTCACTAATTGTACGCTTTGATATTATGGCGGACATATTAACAGCCTCTGCCGCATCCATACCGTCATCACTAACAAACAAAAATGGCGCCATATAATATTTTAACATCACAAAGAATAGCAGCACCCCTGCCACAAGCCGCAAAAAGGATACCACCACCCAAAGGTTAGAGCTCCACACAGGAAGACTTATTCCTATAAGTGAATAAAACTCATCACTTGCAAGCACGCTTAAAATAATGCTTGGCAAAAACAGCACAATTCCTGCAGACACAAGTCTGGTTGCAAGAAGCAGTGTTAGATGCAACGCGCGCTTATATTCATCAACACTGGAAAAATATCTGAAAATAATTGTTATATTGTCATTTTGTCCCCACAAAAGGCGGCGGAAGTAATAAAGAACGCCGAAAAACAGTGGCGCACACAAAAGCATTACTAAAGCGGCGATAGCCAAAACGCCTGCCACCGCTCCTGCCACCATCCAGATAAGCTCTGAAAGCACTGTGCAGATAATGCACATAAAAATGAACACACACGATGCCGCAAAAGCAATAAGCATCTTGCCCGAAAGCGCAGTTTTTGCAGTTTGCTTTATAACACCCGATGGCGCTAACATAACTTCTCACTCCTAAACACAATTATCGATTATCAATTAACAATCAACAATTATTATAATACCAAATACATATATTAAAAGTATTACAGAATTTTTAATTTTGCATAAGCTGCCATAAGCTTTTTTGTGCCCGCCGCTTCGAAGGCAATTTCAAGCAGCTTATCATTTCCCATTGGCGACACACTTAGTATCATACCGCGGCCGAAGGTCTTGTGATGGACCGTCTGCCCCGCTGAATATGTGTTATCATCTGTCGCAGGGGCACTCTGCCTGCTCGCGGCAGAATAGCCGCCAAACGGCTTTTTATTGCCCGCAAGATAGGGCGAAGGACTTCCTGAGCCTATTATATGACCGCCGAAATCTCCACGCGGGGTGTAGCCGCCATCCTCTCTGCCATATCCGCCAAATCCCAAATCCGCGGCAGAAACAGTGCAATATTCCTGAGGTATTTCCCTTAAAAATCTCGAGGGCAGGTTTCTGCCTGTGGAGCCATAAAGCATCCTTGTTGCGGCATTAGTTATTGTGAGGTGTCGCTTTGCGCGGGTTATTGCAACATAGCAAAGGCGGCGCTCCTCCTCTATCTCCTCTACCCCGCCGTAGATAGACTGATTTCCTGGGAAAATGCCCTCCTCAAGGCCAACCAAGAACACCCGCTCAAACTCAAGGCCCTTAGCGGAATGAATAGTCATAAGGGTGACCTTATCATCGCTCTCGTTCATAGAGTCAATATCACTCACAAGGGCGATTTCCTCTAAAAATGCGGAAAGCGAGGGCTCATCATTTTCAAGCTCATATTGCTTTACTGTGTTTACAAGCTCCTCCACATTTTCGAGCCTTTCCTGAGATTTTGGGTCAGTATCACTAAGCAGATATTCGCGGTAGCCCGTTTTTTGAAGCGTGAGCTCTAAAAGCTCGCTGATTTCAAGCGTTTCGGAAGCCTTTGTCAGCTCCTTTATCATACCGCAAAACTCACCCAGCTTATTCGCCGCACGCGAGAGTGTTGGATAATCTGCCGCAAGGCAAAGCGTTTCAAAAAGCGACTGCCCTAGGCCCTCGGCAATTTCTGCCGCGTGGTTTACTGTGGTATCACCTATTCCCCGCTTTGGCTCGTTTATAATTCTGCGAAGTCTTATATTATCGTTATTATTGTTAATTAGATTAAGGTAGGCAAGAACATCGCGTATTTCCTTGCGCTCATAGAATCGCATTCCGCCGATAACGCGGTAGGATATGCCGCTTCTTGCAAACACATTTTCCACCGCCGCCGACTGCGCGTTCATTCTATAAAGCACCGCGTGGTCACAAAAGCGCGCGCCCTCGCGCACATTTTCGAGTATGCAGTCTGCCACATAGCGTGCCTCACCCCGCTCGCTTTCGGCAGTATAAACGGTAATTAGCTCACCCTCACCGCGGTCGGTCCAAAGATTTTTGCCCTTTCTGCCCTTGTTATTTGAAATTACCTCGTTTGCGGCATTAAGGATATTCCCCATAGAGCGGTAATTCTGCTCAAGGCGGATGGTCTTTGCACCCTCATAATCATCCTCGAAGTTAAGGATGTTTTCTATTGTGGCACCGCGGAAGCGGTAGATGCTCTGGTCATCATCGCCCACCACGCAAACATTTCCGTGAACAGAGCCTAAAAGATGCACCAGCTCATACTGCGCGTGGTTGGTATCCTGATATTCATCCACCATTATGTATTTGAATTTATTGCCATAATATTCTAAAACATCTGCGTTTTCCTTAAGCAGAGCTACGGTGTGGTTTATCATATCATCAAAGTCCATAGCATCCGCCGAGCGAAGCCTTTTTTGGTATTCGCGGTAGAGCTTTGCTATGGTTTTTGTGCGGTAATCACTACCCGCCGTAGCCTCATATTCCTTGGGGGTTATAAGTGCATCCTTGGCAGCAGAAATGGCGGATAGCACGCTCTTTGGCGGGAACATTTTCTCATCCACACCAAAGCTTTTTATAATCTCCTTAATAAGTCGCTTCTGGTCATCACCGTCATAAACCGTAAAATGTGAAGTAAAGCCTATGCGCTCGGCGTTCATTCTTAAAATCTTACCGCAGATGCTATGGAAGGTGCCTGCCCATATATCTTGGGCGCCCTCACCCAGCTTTGCCGCAATTCGCTCCTTAAGCTCGCCTGCCGCCTTGTTTGTAAATGTGATGGCAAGTATCTCCCAAGGTCTCGGCGCATCCGCCGAGTAGATAGGATTAGTATATTCCTCGCGCTTACCCTCTAAATAATCGAGCGCACCCGCGATATCCTCCTCATTATAAAAGGGAACGAAATCACTGTTATAGGCGTTGCCGTATTTCACAAGGTTGGCTATTCTGTTAACAAGCACAGTGGTCTTGCCGCTTCCTGCGCCCGCAAGCACCAAAAGCGCGCCGTTCACTGTGGTTACCGCCTCAAACTGGCGGTCGTTCATATTACCGAAATCGCGTTCGATAAGTTTTTTTCTCAAATTTATAAAGTCCATTAATTAACTCGCTCTGAATTTATTTTGGTGTGTAGGCAAACTGCTCCATCTGGCGGCTAAGCTCCGCGTGCATATCGGTGTGCGCCGCCATAACAATAGGCTTTGTAAGGTCAAGACTGAACACGCCCATTATAGATTTTGCATTGACCACATACTTTCCTGATAAAAGCTCAATATCATAATTCTTGGAGTTCGCTATATCAACGAATTTTTTAACCGCCTCGAAATTTTTAAGCATTATGGTTTTTTCAAACATATTCTGTTCTCCTAACAATGTTAAATCACATAAAGTCCCGAATCGAGAACCACAAATTCATAGCCATCCACCTTAAGATATTTATGAACGGGCTCTTCGAATTGATAGTAATCCTCTATGGTATAGTTTTCAAGGTTGACCTTCACAAGGTTTTTAGAGCGTTCTCCACATACTGTGGCGGTGTCCCCCTCTATATATATCGCCTCAGGTCCCTCAAAAGGAGAGCTCTTGCCGCCTATACGAAGCTCTGAACGCATAGTGTTTAGATTAAATCTTAACAAAACATCCGCATCCTTGAAGCTTGCCCAAAGTGCATTCTTATAAAAGGCAATGCCCGAGGGTGCGTTTTCGCGGTATTTTATCTCACCCGACCAGCAAAGCGCGCCCGCCGAATCGAGCAGATGCCCCTGCCCTTCTTCGGTGCAGATAAACACCCTGCCGCTGCTAAGTGGCACAACAAAATCTAAAACATAGTTATTGCAGTATTTAACCGCCGCGTGGTAGTTATTTCCCATTTTGCAGCCGGCATAAACAGCCAGATTAACATTAACCATCTTGCCGTCCTCAAGGGAAAGCATTTTAACAAATAACGGAGCATCCTCTGTTTCGCGGCAGAAGAATACCACACCGCCCGCCTTGGGTACTATATCATATACAATGCCTTCGTATATCCTTTGCAAAATACTCCCTCCCAAATAAATAGTGAATAATGAATGATGAATGATTGCGGTGTTTCGCCAAGGCGAAACGGTTATATCAGTTCGTGCAACGCACGAACACATCAATTATTCATTCTTCATCATTCATTATTAATTAATTTTTAGGTTTCCGCTTTCTATCATAGTTTTAACCGCCAGCAGCACACCCGTTTTAGCACTGTGGAAGTTAAGTCCGCCCTGCATCCACGCAGCATACGGCGCTCTCAAGGGAGCATCGACAGAAAGCTCTATCGAGGAGCCCAATGTAAACGCGCCCGCCGCCATAATAACATCATCATCGTACCCAGGCATAGGTGATGGCTCGGGGCGCACAAATGAATCCACAGGAGCTCCCGCCTGCATTCCGCGACAAAAGTCGATAAGCGCTTCGCGAGTGCCTAGAACCACGCTCTGAATTATATCGCCGCGTTTCTCATCTGCAGTGGGTGAAACCTTGTAACCTAAAAGCTCTAATAATGCAGATGCATAAACTGCAGTTTTAAGTGCCTCGCCAACAACATGCGGAGCAGAGAATAATCCCATATAAAGCTCACGGTTGTGGCCCAAGGTGGCGCCTACCTCGCGGCCTACCCCCGGGCAGGTCATTCGCGCGGCACAAAGCTCAATAAGCTCCGCCTTACCCGCAATATATCCACCTGTGGGGGCAATTCCGCCGCCCGCATTTTTAATAAGTGAGCCCGCCATTATATCGGCGCCCACCTGTGTGGGCTCTAAGTTTTCTACAAACTCGCCGTAGCAGTTATCCACCATAATCACCGTTTCGGGGGATACCTCCTTTACGGTGCGGCAAAGCTCCTCAATTTTTTCTATCGTGAGGCTTGGCCTCAGGCTATACCCGCGAGAGCGTTGTATGTAAGCCATTTTATAATTACCCCAAGAAAGCTCCGAGCGGATGGCGTTTATATCGGGTGTGCCATCGGGAAGCAGGTCTATCTGATGATACTCAACACCGAAATCGGCAAGCGAGCCATCAGTGTGCCCCTCGAAACCGAAAACGCCAATTATTGTGTCATAGGGCCTACCTGTGAGCACAAGCACCTTATCTCCAGGGCGCAGAATACCGAAAAGCGCCACGCTAAGGGTGTGGGTGCCCGAAGCGAAGCTGTGGCGGATAAGCGCATCCTCAGCGCCAAAGGCATCGGCGAGCACGCGGTCAAGAGTATCCCTGCCTATATCGCCATAGCCATAGCCTGTGGAAATACCAAGGTGGGTTTCGCTCACCCTATTGTTAATAAAGGCAGAAAGCACCTTTGTTTGATTATACTCCGTTATCTGGTCAATTTCTTGAAATTTCTGTGAAGCCTTTAAAAGCGCCTTTTTATCAAGCTCTTGAATTTTTTCATCAAATTCAAAATAATTCAACTTTATTTCCTCCAATATCCCGCATCGTAAATATGCTCAAATCCGTTTTTAATGTAAAATTGTTGAAGTTGTCCTCGGCAGACGGCAATAGCCTTATTCTCGCCGCTCAGCACCCCGCAAAGCGCCTTGGTTCCCCCGCCTCTAATATTACTTGCTATGCCGTTTAAAAGGCAGTGGTTGCCATCGCTTATAGTAACTGCCGCGCATTCGCCGCGCTTGGCATAATAGCTCAACGCCCCGCGGTTAAGGCGGCGGCAAAAATCGGGCGCAAAATATTCATAATCGGGCAGCTCTAGCCCCTCAACGCTCAGCAGCTCATAAATTTCGCGGCTCGATAGCCTGTCCGAGGGGGTATCGCACTTATATTCCCCGCGCGCTTCCATCACATAAACCCTTTCAAAATTATCGCCAAAAAGGAGTTTAAGGGTATCGGCATCCGAAAAAACCGAGCGAGGCGATATAACATTTATAAAATCTGAAAGCTCCTCAAAATCGGCGCCGCGGTCGAAAATTATCATATTGCCGTCAAGCATAGAAATTATTGCCCTATCCCCGTTTTGCACCCAAAAAAGCGCATCATCGGGATATATATTATAGTTGCAGTTTATTTTAATAACCTCGGCGCGAGGTAAAGAAAGCTCAGGAATACTTTTTACAAGCTTAATCATATATTACCGCTTGCTATTCCGTTTAGCATATACTCAGCAAGCCTATATGCGCTTTCAATGTCGCGTATATCTGCGGCAGAGCTTGCCGAGTGGATATATCTGCAAGGCACCGAAATTGCAACCGTGCGAACACCCTCGCGGCTTAGGTGCACTGCCCCCGAGTTGTTGCCGCCCGATACCGCGCACTTAGCTTGGCAGGGTATACCGCTTTCAAGCGCCGCCTTATAATATTCGCGGTCATAGCAGGTAGCACCGTCCATAAAGGAAACTGCAGCGCCCGCGCCTAAAACACAAACCCTTCTTTCCTCACTAACGCCCGCAATATCCGCGGCGGTGGTGCCCTCTAGGATTATGGCACTATCGGGGTTTATTGCAAAGGCGGAAACCTTGGCACCGCGAAGTCCAACCTCCTCCTGCACCGAGAAGCTTGCATAAAAATCATATTCACTCTCTTGGCTTATAAGCTTTATAAGTATCGCGCATCCTATTCTATCATCAAGCGCCTTGGAAATTATTCTTTCACCGCTCACTGAAAAATCACTGCACATAACCGCGCAGTCGCCCACTCGAACTATCGCCTCAGCCTCCTCGCGGGAGCTAGCGCCTATATCAATATAAAGGCTATCCGCCGCGGGTAGCTTTGTAGCACTCTTTTCAAGATGGTGCGGCTTGCCGCCGATAACGCCCGCAGTTTTGCCGTTTATAAGCACGCGGCGCATCATCAGAACCGCAGTGTCAATACCGCCTACCGTTTTAAAGCGCAAGAAGCCATCGGAAGTGATGCTTGTTATAATAAGCCCCACTTCATCCATATGCGCATCAAGCATTATGCGCTTTTTGGGTGTCTTGTTACCCTTTTTAAAGGCAATTATATTACCTAAATTATCCGTTTTGTATTCACATTTACCCTCGATTTGAGAGATTATAAATTCGCGCACCGCGCCCTCATCGCCCGAGGTGCCATCAAGCGCGCAAAGCTTTTCAAGTAAATCTAACATTTCTGCGCGCCCCCTTTAAGGATATATTCACAAAGCAGGTCTACTGCTGCCTCAATATCCTTTATATCAACCACTTCCACATCGGTGTGCATATTGCGAAGCGGAATGGAAACAAGCCCCGTTTTAACACCGCAACGAGTAACAGAAATAACATCACTGTTAGTGCCTGTGCTTCTGCCCATAACCTCGGTGCCATAGGGAATGTCGTTTTCCTTTGCAAGCTTTATAAGATTATTTGAAATATCCTTATTGAGTATCGGGGATATGCCTATCATAGCGCCGCCGCCTAGCTTTTTACCCTCATCGGGCGAAATATCAGGACCGTCACCAAAGGTAACATCCACCGCTATAGCCTCATCGGGGTTTATGCCAAAGGTCGCGGTCTTGGCGCCTCTGAGTCCTAATTCCTCGGCATCACTTAAAACAAGCGCCACATTAAAGGGTAGCTTTTCGTGGCTCATCCGCTCGGCAACCTTAAGCAAACAGGCAACTCCCGCTCTGTTATCAAACGCCTTGCCCGTAACGCGATTACCAAGCAGACTTGCGGGTGTGGCGGCATAGGTCACATAATCACCAACCGAAATAACATCTCGGGCTTCACTACTCAAAAAGCTATCGATTTTAAGTGCAGAAATATCCTTATATTCTATTTCACCGCTTGAAAGATGAGGCGGGGTGCTGCAAAAAACACCCTTCACCCTTTCTTTGCCGTGAATTGTCACCGCTCTTGCGGGCAGCGTGCGAAGGTCGATACCTCCGCAGCTTTTAACCGTAACAAAGCCGTTTTCATCCACATCTGTAACTATAAAGCCCACCTCATCGATATGCGCATCAAGCATAAGGGTATAATCTCCCTCGCCCTTGATTTCGCCTATAACGGTGTTACCATCGGCCTTGCGGCAGTGAGCATATTTCGAAAGTATTTCATAAGCGCATTCGGCGGCATCGGTTATATTGCCTATGCCATCACTCGAAGAAAGCTTAAAAAGTATATTTTTAATATCCATTAAAGTTTATTCACCAGCTCTTTAAAGTGCTTGCCGCGTGCGGCAAAGTTGGGGTACTTATCAAAGCTTGCACAGGCGGGGCTAAGGGTTACTATATCACCCGCTGCAGCCACCTTATGTGCACGCTCCACCGCCTCGGCAATATCTGCCACGCGAATAATCTCGGGCTCGCCGTCATAACCGCTATATTCACGCACACTCTTTTCTATCTTATCGGCAGTATCGCCGCAAAGATATAAAAGCTTTACCTTATCCACAATATAAGGTGACATCGGCTCAAACGGGATATGCTTATCATATCCGCCCGCAATAAGAATCACCTTTTGGTCAAACGCCTTAAGCCCTGCAATGGTGCGGCTGGGGCTTGAGGCAATGGAATCGTTATAGTATTTAACGCCATCCACTTCGCGCACAAGCTCAATTCTGTGCTCAACGCCGCCAAACTCACGAGCCACTCGGCAGATGTTATCAACACCCACATATCCCCAAACGGCGGTTATTGCCGCGAGATAGTTTGCAACATTGTGACTTCCTATAATGGCGATTTCCCTGCGGTCAATAACGGGCACATCAATACCGCGGTATGCCATATGAAGCACACCCTCGCTATCAAGCCAAGCGCCGTTATTAAGCTTTCTTTCCATACTAAAGCCAAGGCTCTGACCGCGAACATCCTTGCGGAAGCCCTCGGTTATATCGTTATCGCGGTTAAGCACCGTGCGAGAAAAGGCGTTCTGATGCAAAAGAACATTTTTCTTTGCCTCAACATATTCATCCATATCCTTATGCACATCAAGGTGGTTAGGCGCCACATTCGTAACCACCGCCACATCGGGGCTTTTGCGCATTGAAATAAGTTGGAACGATGAAAGCTCCACAACAACAAAGTCATCGGCGGTTATGTTTTCAATTTCGGGCAGCAGCGGATTTCCTATATTGCCGCCAACAAACACCCTTTTGCCCTCGGCTTCAAGCATCTTTGCGATAAGCGTGGTGGTTGTGGTCTTACCATCCGAGCCTGTAACCGCAAAAATGGTAGCGGGGCAAAGGTCGAAAAACACCTCCATCTCGCTTGTGATGGCAATTCCTCGTTTTCTGGCGCGCTCAAGCTCTGGCAGATGAAAGTTCATACCGGGTGTGCGGAAGATTATATCCACCTCAAGATTATCAAGGTAGCCTTCCCCAAGCCTTAGCTCCGCGCCCGCGGCATCAAGCTCATTTGCCACTTCGCCTAGCATTTCACGCTCGCGGCGGTCACACGCGATAACGCGTGCGCCCTGCTTTAAAAAGCTTAGGATGAGCGGAGTGTTGCTCACACCTATTCCGCACATAGCTATCTTTTTACCCTTTATCTGACTGAAAAACTGCTTAAAATCCATAAAGCGTTCCTCCACGAAATTAGTCTATTATCTGCTCGGCACTGCTCGCCGAATCATCACTGTACATATCGGTTGCGGGGTCAATTCCCTTCATTTCGATATATTCTTCAAGTGTTACCCCAAGCTCGTTTATCTCTTTTGCAACATTTATGCCCACAAAGCGCCAGTGCCACGATTCATAAATAACTCCCGTTATGTGCTGCTTATCCTTAGGATACCTAAGAATAAAGCCATAGTCCTCGGCATTCTCGCACATCCAAGTGTACATTGGGGTAGTTTCGAACCAGTCATCCGCCTTATTAAAGTCGGCGCAAAGGCCTGTGTTGTGTTCAGTAGTTCCCGGTCTCGCCACAACAGTTGCCGCCTTTTCCTCGTCGCCGCCAACGCGGTCTACCTGCGCTTGGAAAAGGTCGTTTTGTATCGCATAGCTACGGAAGGGTGACCACACCTGCAAATCAACCCCATCTGCCTGAGCCGCCGCCACCATAGCGGTGATATAGGGATAAACCTCGCGGTGTATCTGGGTTACATAATTGTTGTTGCGGTACTGCGAGTCTATCTCCACAAGATAATCGCGCACCTTGGTGTCATAGTCATCAGGCAGGGGATGCTCGCCGTTTATAAGCAGAAGTCGGCTAAAGTTAGCATCAAGCTCCACACCTGTGGGGGTTACAAATATTTCGGGTTCATCGCTTTCAACCTCATCGCTTGAAGCTTCACTTGAGGTTAAGGCTTGCTCTGATGAGGCATTATCATCACTAAGCGCATTTTTAATGAGCACTACCACCAGCGATATCGCAGCAATGGCAGCTATAACCACCGCCGCACAAAGACTTAAAAATATTCTGCGGCGAATTATCGCCTTTCTTCGTTTCTCGGTCATTTGAAATCCTTCTTTCTATTTGGCCCCCTTGCCTAAAGGGGGCTGTCAGCGAAGCTGACTGGGGATATGCCCGAACATCGACGAACCTTAAAAACAATATTTTGGGTTTCATCAATCTTTAAACAATATCCCTCCGCCTCGTTCCTCGGCACCTCCCTTTAGGCAAGGGAGGCAAAAATGAATGTTCGCTATGCGAACAAATTTACTTATTCATCAAGTTTAAGTACCGCCATAAATGCATCCTTAGGCACTTCAACGGAGCCAAGACGGCGCATCTTCTTTTTACCCTCTTTTTGCTTTTCAAGCAGCTTTTTCTTTCGTGTTATATCGC
>CAZIXG010000001.1:30349-31972 GCA_964543305.1 uncultured Ruminococcus sp. | reverse complement strand
ATGAGATAGGGTAAATTTTTCTTGCCTTTTCGACAATAATGTGGTAATATTTGACTTGCAACACACATTAGAATATTAAACCCATAAACAGCGCATTTTATTTATATAAAAATGCGTTTCTAAGCTTTTGCGTTGTTTTGGGTAAAAGTGTGTGTTGCAGCAGTGAGTTACGCATTTTTTGTGCGTAGCTTCGGCTGCGCACTTTTTATTTTATGGAGGAATTTACATGAAATGTCAAAAATGTGGCACAGAACATAACAGTAATTTTTGCCCAAATTGTGGCGAACGAGCAACACAACAGCCGAGTAGCAATTTTAGGCAAACGCAAACTGTTAATCCTAAAGTAAAGCAAAAAAAGAAAAAAGTCGGTGGCAAAATAGCAACTATTTCGATTATTTGTATGTTTGCTTTTGCTGCCACTATGGGAATTCTCTTCGGCGAGGAAACACCAGAAGACTCGTCACCTGCATCAACGGTAAGCTTGCAGAAAAACGAAGATAATAAAACTGAAGAAAAACAAAGTTCTAAAGAAACATCAAAAACCAACCAAGAAAATGTGATATATTCCGATTCGAATTTAAAGGTAAGTTTTATTAAAGTATCAGATGGAGCTAAGTTAGGTGTTACGGCATGTTACATACACCTGAAAGTGGAAAATCTTGGCTCACAGACGGTTAATGTATCACTTACCGATGCTTATGCAAATGATACTGCTGTTACTGTAATGTCAGGGGTGCCTATGAAATTAGCACCTGGAAAAAATTCAAACCAACCGTTTTTATTTGGTTATAATGAAATTTTTACCTCAGCTGATGAAATAGAAAAATTGGAATTTAAAGTAACTCTATATGATGAAAATTACACAAGTATTGTTAAGACTACAGAAAGTATAATTGTAAATGTAGAATAGCATAAAAAATTACCGCTCCTTTTTACGGGAGCGGTTTTTATATTTAGCGGAGGTGTTTTATTAAGCAAGAAGTTTCTTCATCATTCTTCATCGCTTACACAACTCATTAACTATCGCCTGGATAGTCTTGTAGTCATATCCTGCATCGGCGAGGCGCTGCTTGCGCTCGCTTCCGTTGCCCCAAAGGCCCATTGTAACTTCCTTGGCTATTTCCTCATTAGATTTCTTGGCGGGAGCAGCTGCGGCGGCGGATGCACCCTTCACAAGCTCGTTTACTCTTGCCTGAATTGCGGAATAATCATAACCTGCAGCGGTCAGCTTAGCCTTGCGCTCTGAGCCGTTACCCCAAAGACCTGATATTACCTCGCGGGCGAGCTCATCAACCGTCTTTTCGGCAGTGACAGATACCATCTGTTTAAGCCCCAAGAACTCTATAAGGCCCTCTGCTACAGCCTTAGCATAAGCGGTCTGTCCCGCATCAGAGGTAATAACCTTGTAATCGTTTGTGCCGTCCATAAATCCGCCCTCGCAAAGAACGGCGGGTATTTTATTTTGATTTATAACAGTAAATGCAGCCTTTTTAATGCCTCTGCCTCTAAGACCTGTGTAGTTGGTAAGTCTGCCATAGATGCAGTCTGCTAGCTTTAGGTCATCGCTTGTCGGGTTAGTATCGGTATAAACCTCAACACCTGTCGCGCCGTTCCAAGAGCCTG
>CAZIXG010000001.1:0-30339 GCA_964543305.1 uncultured Ruminococcus sp. | reverse complement strand
AATGCATTGTGGTGTATGGATACAAAAGCTGCTGCGCCTGCATTAATGTATTTATTAACACGGCTTGCAAGGCTCTCATCGGTTGCGCCTTCGTTATTATCGGTATGTATAATCTCACAGTCATAGCCTGCAAGCTGTGTTACAACCTTATCGCGCACCTTATCGTTTAAGGTCCATTCCTTAATTCCGTCGGGTGTCTGCTTGCCTGCGGTATTAAGACCGTGGCCGCAGTCTAATGCTATTTTAATTGACATAAATTATTCCTCCTTTAATTCGGGCAAGCCCGCAACTGATGTGAGCATCGATACAACGCCCGCAAGCGCCGATGCAGAGCCAACCATTACCCAGTTGACCTCGCCCATGGCGGCCGATGTGCCGATAGTTGCAACTGCGGTCTGAGCTACCGTCTTAAGTGCTCTCACACCTGCGGCCTTTAGCCATTTGATTACCTTTGTCTTCATAATTTTTACCTCCATTTTTTTAATTTGGTTTATGAAATCCTTCAAGGTCGCTTATCCTATGATTAGCAACCTCAATTTCCTCATCTATTACCGCCTCGTGCTTTTCAAGCTCATATACCCTTTCCACAACCTTATTGTGTTTTTCGACTTTTTGCTCAAGCTGCTCGATGCGGTAGTTTGTGAGCTTGTTTGATACTAAGATGCCTCCGAATGTACCACCAAGAGTACCTATTAAAGAGATGAGGCTTACAATTATCGTTTCACTCATAGCACTTACCCCCTACAAATCAAACGGCATAGTCCAAACATTCATACCGCCTGCGGTTTTAATGAAGCGGTTGCCTGCTTCCATATCTGCTGTGGGTACGAATATATTGCCTGCTCCACCGTCTATTGAGGATAGTATAGAACCGCCCTCTTTTAAACCTACATAAAAGCACATATAACCCTTTACACTGTTATATGAGGTTGTGTTTTCAGGCACCAGCAATATGAATACCTTAGCAGCACTAATGCTATCACCCTCACCGTCTGTTACTGCTGTACCGCTTTCATCAACAACCTGAACATCACCAGAACCACTACAGCAGCAGAAATACATAGTTGAACGAGTTATTGGAACCGTTCCATTGGCGGCTATCCAAGCGTGTGTTAATTTTCTTGGAATGAAATTACTGCTGAAAAAGTTTCCCGCCAAAGCTAATATTTCGCTTTCGGTTGGGATAGTTTCTTCAAGTAATTCATCCACATACTTTTTATTAGCTGCTTCCATAGTCTCGGTAGGCGTGCCGGTATATAAATTACCGCTTGCGTTTCTTATAGGAATATAATTGGCATTATCAGACGGATAATTTTCTATATCAGTATTGGTTCTAAATAAATCTGTCATAATAGTAGTAAAATTATCTGCTTCACCACTATTTTGAGCATATATAACAGGCACAGGTGCCCAATTTTCTTGAATAGGAACATAGTTTTTTAATGATTTATCAATATTTTCCTTTTCTTTTGCTAATCTACTTTCAAGGAAAGGCTTATTCACCAAAACACCTTTATGCTCTGCAATTCTATTTCCGTCATCATCAAACTCAAAATTATGACCTAACAGTTGACCATTACTGTTTCTAATGGCTATTGTGTTTCCATCCGCATCAAACGAGCCTTTCAAAAGGGTATCTTGAACTACTTCATCGACCTTATCTACGGCATAAAATTTAGGATACATTTTGCCCGACGCAATATTTGATGCCTCGTCGGTCATTTTGTCAAGTTTATTGCTAACATCTATATTTGTTATAGAATCATCAACATACTTTTTGTTAGCCGCCTCCATTGGCTCGGTTGGTGTGCCTGAATATAAGTTACCTCTTGAATTTCTTATGGGGATACACTTAGCGTTATCAGAAGGACTCATTTCAACTGAATCATTATCCCTGCTCAAATCCGTCATAATTGTGACAACATCTTCAGCACCATAGCCTTTTTGAGCATATATCATTTCAACAGGTTCGCCATTATATTTGATAGGCACGGCATAACCACCAACATAGCTTGCTACAGCGTTTACTGTGGGATATTGTTTTTCCCCAGCTTCGCTAACCTCTATCTCATTTACCTTATTCTCTGTGCTCTCTATTTGGTCGGCAGTTCCGTTAAACTTTGTCATTATTTAACCTCCTGTAAAACTAAAATTCTTTCATCGTTAACATCTGTAATTTCTTCACCATTAATGTCGAATAAAACTGCATATTTTGAAGCTAAAGATTTAGCCTCATATAACCAGTCTATCCATCGCCACACTTCAGCCTTTCGGTTGCCTGTGGTAGGCTGCCAAGTAAATTCTTTGTAGTGCTTTTCATTTGTGCCGTAAATGTCAAATAGCACACTATGTATGAGTTGGATATTGTTTTCTACAGCTTGAAACTTTTGCAGAATATCCATAGGTCCTATTTTGTAGTCAACTTCGTTGTTTGAAAGTTCACCAACCGTAAAGCCTGCGCTTTCCAATGTTTCCTTCAAATACACAAAATTGTTATAAATTGCATTCATTTGAGGCACTGATAAATAAATATCTTTTTTAATATCTATAAAGGCCATTCTAACACCTCGATTTCTGCTATATCCTCATAACCAAAGGTTATATTCATTTTGGTTATAATGCCTGTTATAATTCCATCCCAAGCGGTTTCGATTTGAATGAGGTCGCCGACACGCTCGTTGCGAAGGCGAATTTTTGCTTTAACGATACCACGAGATTTGATGAATTTTTCTACATCGGCAGCACGACTGATGAGATAATAATCCCAATAATCTCCACTGCTATCGAGAGCTTGTCCCATCACTTTAAGTTGATTGAAATTTTTAACATTTGGCACACTTGAATTTTCGTTGTGCACCGTTTCATTGGTTATTGAATAATCACATTCTTGGTAAGTTATTGTTACTGAATGTGCTTCAGGGATGAACTTAACCGAATACATATCGTTATAAGTAATGGTTGAATTACTAATACTATCCGAATACAAAAAAACAGGTTTATCGAATTTATAGAGATTTTCATACCCTTTAGTAACATTTATAGTTATTGATTTCGTTTCGTCTTTAATGTTCATGCAAGTATACTCTATTGTCGCTGAAGATATTTCATCTTTGCACTCAAAAATAGCATCGCCTATAATTCGTCTGTCGCTTGTCAATATAATGCTTGATATCTGATTTGGAATGTATTTGGTAGAAATACTGTCACTTCTACTACTGTCTATCATCCGACCATGTGCAAAACCCAAACCCGTCAAAATTTCTCTACAAGTAGGTTCTTTGAAATCACCGTCAATAATTGAGCTGGTATAAATGCCATCGGAGTTTATATTTACCCCAGTGTATTTTGTGAGATTTTCAACAATAGCAACAGCTTCAGCACCTCTATCCCACCCCATATACGGTGTGTTATCCAAAATGCTTAAAGCGTTCTGCGCCGTAACATCATACAAAAACTTTGCGCTTCTTTGTACATTAGTGATATAAAAACTGCCATAATATTTGTTGTTGCTAAACACAGCCAGTGCATCTTTTTTCGTCAGAGGTAAACCATCAGGATTAACGAATGAAGCTTCAAACTGATTTATAGGTAAATCATCAGACAATACATTTATTTCTTCAAGAAGATTATGGCTCTTGAACTTGTTAAAAACATTAATAGTGCCATATATTATGCTTTCAATTCTTACATATTGGTAAGGCAATGTGCTTTTAGTAAATCCTATACGAACAGTGTAATAATCTCTTAAAGGAGTTATGGTTGCAAATTTCCCTGTAACATTGATGAATTCTTTTTTTATGACGGTATATTCTGCATCTAAATAAGATATGGTTATTTCTCTGCAACAAGCATCCTTGAATTGTATGGTAATGCGTTCAGGATAACAATTTAGTGCGCCGCTTACACCAACTGTCAAGATGTCTGCACCTTGGCTAATTTCCCCTTCGTTATCGGATAAATAGGGGACAGTAAATCCTGTATAATCGAAATAATCATAAAACTTAAGGCCTTCATCTATAAGGTTTATACCCTTACCGTCAAAAGTTAAGTAGTTACAAGGCTCGGTATTGTTAAATACTGTTGAGAAATCAGCACCGAAAACATCTTTAACATTTAAATGACCTGAGTTTTGCTCGCTCTCTTTGTGATAAGTTCTTACTTCAAGCATTAACTATCAACCCCTTGTATATCGCTTCCGGCGAGCCATTGAGCATACATAGATGTCAGTGTTACCTGTATCGTGCGTGCCCAACGGTTGCCGTCATCCGTTACTTTCTTTAATCCCTGCTCACCTGAAGATATGTAGAATTGCCAAGTCATAGTTGACTGATTAAAGGGGACGGTTACGGTGTGGTCGTTTATTGGATTAGCGAGCACCATTAAAAGCTCATCCCATTCCGCATTTGTACAATCTCTGCCCTGAATTATTGTCCCCTCAAAGTTAAAGAAGGTGCCTATGTATTCAAGGTACATATCTTTATTGCCTTGCAGTCTTCCCGAACTGTCGCCGTTTATAATCTCAAACTTACGCTTGAAATCATCAGCCCAATTCGCTTTGTATTCGATATTGTCTATCTTAATCATATTTGCCTCTCTACTTTGCGAAAACGCTTGCACGGCGGTTTTCGGTGGTTATTTCGGGTGCTAAAACTCGCGCTAACTGAGCAAGACTGCCTGTGAAGTTGATATTCACCGTCTGTCCCTGCTGCGCTGCCTTAAACGCTTCGACAATGGTATCAAGCGGAGCTTCGATGTTTGTACCGCTCTTTTGGTCACCAAGAATAGCAAGGAATTCGCGATTAGGCGGAATTACGGCGCCTTGTGCAAGCTTGGGAATGTGGGGTATTTTAACATCCTTTAATGTGATTTTGCTGCCAAACGCCTGTGCAATACCAACAATAAGTCCTCGAACCGGAATAAGCATTAAATTCAATCCATCAATCCACAAGTTTGCATACGAAATTATTCCGTTAACCATTGCTTTAAAGCCTTTTTTTATTCCGTCCCATACGCTGACAAATACATTACCAATTGCCTTGCCGATAGATTTTACTTTATCAACAATAGTATTCCAATTAAGTGCCACCGTTGTGCCTAATGACAATGCACCGGCTGCTATCAAGCTTATACCAAGAGGTAAAGCAACACCTGTGCAACATAATATGATACCAATGACAAGCAACATAGAACCTACAATACCCATAATTACACCAATAGGACCACGTATAGCCTCAACAACCGCGCCGCTGTTTAATGCTATAGTTGCGGCAAGCGATAGAGCGCCCACAGCAATTAACCCTATTGAAAGGGGGGTGGGACCTGCAAATATGCAAAGCATTATACCAATTGCCAATAAAGCACCACTTGCAATACCCATAATAGTAGTAAGCACATTTTGCACGGTTGCAACATCAAAACCAATTAAAGCGGCAACCGAACCTATTAAAGCAACAGCACCTGCAACAATCAATGAAACACCGATTGCTGTACTGCCAAGCGTTATTAGAATAATACCTATAGCAACCAACGCGCCGCCTACAACACCCATAATAGTAGTAAGCACTCCAATTACATCGGACACCATATCCGTGCCTGCAACGGAAGCCACAGCAACACCGACCAATAAAGCGCCGGCAATGATAAAGCCAATACCCCACGGAATTTGTCCCGTGAAGAGTAATATCAAGCCTATGGCCACCATGCTCACGCCTACAACTTCCATTATTTTGGCTAAATCGGCGCTTATTTGGTCAACAATTCCGTTGTCATATTCGGCTGAAACACCACCGCTTGCACCTGCTGTTTGTGGCATTGCTACCGCTTCATCGCTTGCGGTATCAGCGCTATTTGACGCCATTGTTTGCAAGGTATCAAAACCGGCTAAAGATTTCTTTTGCGCATCTGCAGTTTCTTCGACTGCCTCGGTCAATGAATTTTGACTTTGGGTCGCCGAATCAATGGCCTTAATTTGAGGCTCTATTGCTTTTTTAGCAGTGCCATTAAATAACGCCTTAATTCCGTCGGCAATACCTTTTGCAAGGCCTATAATCATTTCATATACGGCAATTAAAAGCTGGGGTATTGCTTTAATGAGCGCACGCCCGACGGTCTCAACAAGTTTTGGCGCTACACCTGCGATTAGGTCGCCGATTCCTTGTAACGAACGTTCAACAACTGGGACTATATTATCAAAGTATTTTTCTACTGAATAAACAAGATTTTCAATAGCCACATCTAAACTGCCGCCACCTGATACAGCTACAAGTACATTTTGCCAGGCCGCCTTTACCATGGTAGCCGAACCGCTTATTGTGGTTGCTGCTTCTTTTGCTGTCGTGCCTGCAATATCAAGTTTCTTTTGAATATCACCGATTGCAGTGTAAACATCAGCAAGATTGTTAATGTCATATTTCACAGTTTCGCCTAAAGATGCTTTATATGCTTCTGCATCTTTAAGCAAACGTTGCATTTCAGTCTTAGTGCCTCCGTAGCCCAATTTTAGATTATCAAGAAGTTGGTATTGACCTTTTGCAAAACCTTGGAATGCCGATTGAACGCTTTCGTAGTCGCTGCCCATCTTGTTTACGTTATCACTGATGCTTATTAAGGCTTCATTTGCCACATCAGCGGCCTTGTCGGTGTCGCCACCAAGACTACTAATCAAGCTTGCAGAAAAAGTTGTTACATTTTGCATATATTCATTGGCTGACAACCCCGTTGTCATAAATGCTTGATTTGCATAGGCTTTTACTTTATCTGCACTGCTTTTAAATAGTGTTTCTACGCCGCCTACAAGCTGCTCATAATCCGCATAAGCTGATACAGCTTGTTTTGTGATTGCCACAGTAGCGGTAGCGGCCGCAGCGGCAATAACTGTCATTGATTTACTGGCTTTGGTAACAATTTTTTTCATTGATACCATGCCTTTGGTCAATCCGCTTTGGTCGACTTTGGTTTTTAAGATTATGCTACCGTCACCATTTTTTACTGCCATAAAATCAACTCCTTTCTTTACCAATCGGAATTAAGGTATTCTTGCTCCTCATCGGTAAGTTTTAAGGGTAAATCTACCAATTTTTTATTATCACGATAAAAATCGTTTTCCCATTTTTCTAATTTTTGTCCTTTGCGCTTTTTAGAACGTATTGAAATTACCGTTTGAAAAGTGCCTTCGCCAATTTCCATATATCCACTTAAAAAGGTCCACCAATGCAAATGTGGAACCGAACGAATTTCGCACCCAAGCGCGCGGTTTATAGGCGCAACAATCAACTTGAAATCCTGTTGCCAATCCATAATCGGTGGCTGAGGATTTTCGTCTTCATCGTCTTCGCCGTTATTTATAAAACGCATCATTTCTACGGCCGCGGTCTCCATATCAGAGATTTGGTATATATCTTCATAAAAAATAAATAACGCGGCTTGCAATCTTTCGTCTTGTGTAAGTTCGCTATCATTAAGCGCTGCAATAACATCAAGGGTCATTCTATAGTCACCCTTATTACGTATAGGATGCTTTACACCCTCAATTTCAATGTCGATTGGTAAGTTATAGTGCATTATTTTTGGTATTTGGCGATATGCTTACTGAGTTTTGTTTCGGCTGTGGCCTTTGCTTTCTTAAGAACTTTCTCTATTTCGGGTTTAATCGCTTCAAGGAAAAGTAAAATGAAATAATTTCCATCCACAATAGCAAAGGGCGAACAATGCTTAAATACTGTTGCCGATATTTCGCTGCCAAAAGCAACATCTAACTCTTCACAAACGACATCGCGAATTTGACGGAATTGTTCTATAAGTTTTAAATCTTCAGGTGTCCCATCGGCCTTTAACTTAACATCGTCAATTTCAGCAATTCGTGCATTTACCTTTTTTTCAAAATCACGCATGCGAATAGAAAGGTCGGGGTCGTTAGGATTAAAGTAAATGTTTTGTTTATCGCCGTTATCAAATTCAATTGGGAATGCGATTTTACCTGTACCAAGTTTCATAATTTATACTCCTTTTTTAAAAATACCGCCCTACCAAATAGGGTAAGACGGTATAAAAATATATTAGTCAGTTGTTGACGTTGTAGTGGTATCGGGTGTAAAGGTTATTGTTGTACCGTCAACCTTTGGCATACTGCCCAGTGTGCGCTTGTTTGCATAGTGAATATCTATTTCAAAGCCAAGATAACCACCTGCTTCGCCCGTAAAGTTGTTAATCGCAATCATAACATCCTCTTCAAGTCTTGCTTTGCAAGTTTCCTCATCTGTGCCGTCAACAAATTCAAACTTCTGCAGAATTTTAACTGCATCAAGCTTTGATTTATCGCCTGTAAACCAGGCATCAAAAAGCATTTCACCAAACTTACTGTCTTTTCTAAGTTTAACAGCGACACCACTTTGTGTGGGCTGTGCTGTGCCACGTTCCATGTCAACATAGCCGAGTACGTCGTTTTTCTTTTCAACGTCTTGGTTTTCTTCGACACTCCAACTTTCTACACCGCGTCCCTGAAGTTCCCATTCGGGAGTTTCTTTGCCGCCAACATCGGCATAAATCTTAAAAAATTTGGTGGGTGCCTTTGGATTTACCTTATCGTTAAAACTCATATTTTCACTCCTTTAATATCTTCCTGATTGTAATGCGTTATTTGCTGTCCTGTATAATTTATTTAATTGACCTGCATTTGCTGCTTTTATATCCCAATGGTCAGTAGCAAACGGACTTAATTCCTTAAAGAAATTTCGGCCATTAGAGAAATATACATGTTCTGAATAAATAGTGTTGTATTGGATTTCAAACGGTTTAAATTGTACGGTTGAGCCTGTTCGACCTATGAGCAACCCCGTTTTTTGTGGTGTATAAGGGTCAATCAAACGCTTCCAACTTTGAGAAATAAATAGTCCAAATTTATCGTTTGTGACTTTCCGTAAAATTTTACCTTCATCAAGTTTAATCGTCAGCATTGAATTCTACATTTTTCCTTTTTATTGGGTTCACGTATCTTATGCGAATCGTAACAAAATACGCTATGATATTTTCCTCACGGTTTACCGCGCGTACTTGCGGTATCATTGGATTGCATTCAATCGCAACGACTTTTCGACCTTTAATTTTGGGCAAATTGCCTTTTTCGTTTTGTTGCATAACCCAATCACATACCGATTGCACTTCGTCAATGCTCATAACGTTTATATTTTGAGCCGGTGTGCTGTTATCGTTCACATCATATATCTTGTAACAGTTGATTTGATAATCTTCATACACGGAAGGATAGGGCACTATATCGCACTCATAATTTCCGTACACATCAAGAGTTTCATTGTATTCAACGGCATCGCTTGCGCCTTGCGGCAAGATAACATTAACACCAACGTCTTCGGTGGCTGCAATGCTCCAAAGGTTTTCAAGTTCCGGGCATTTACGCATATATTCGAAAATTTCGCTATATTTACTCATATCCCGTACCCCTTAAATGTTTGAAATGGTAATGTTGTCAACCGATAAACCATTAATAAAAGGATTTATTGTAGTAACTTTGAAACCGTTATTTTTATATTTTTGTTGTAAATTTGCAAATTCCTGAGCACTTTCAACAACATCATACACTTCACCCAACACAATGAAGTCGCCAATATAGGCGGTATATACCTCTTCTTGCAATACTTCGTCCGTTTTATCTATAGTGCTATAAAAAACACCCGGTATCATATACCTTTCAATATCCTTTGTAATTACCGTTAAAGCGTTCGCAATGTTTTGTATGCTTCCATCCATCTTGTTGACAAAACCGCGCTGTATCAAGCATTTTTCAATAATACGACGCTGAAAACAACGCGGTTTATCATTGACTGCGGGAATTGAAATGTATATTGTGACTTTATCATTGAAAAAATCGGTCATACCGTACACCCCCGATAAAGAAGGGGTGTGCCGTTATCATCCTTTATGCACAGAAGATAATCACAAATCATATTATTAATATCCTCTGCCTGTTCTTCCTTTGATTTAACCGTGTAGCCTTCGCTTTCGCTAACACCGCCTGCAGATTGACTTTTGCTCGATATTGCTTTTTCGGTTGTGGGATATGCATGAAAATAATCTAATAAATCCCTACATAAAGCTTTTGCCTCATCCGGCACAGATTGCATTTTCTCAATTCTACAGTGTGTTGCGTTTCTTATAATGCCGTTTACACGGTTAATGTTGCGGATGAAGGCGGCTTCATCAAGAGCACCGCCCAATTCCTTGTATTCATCAAATGTTAAATACTGCACCCTTAACCGCCTTTCTGTCAGTTTGACTATTTGACCTCAGCCTTTGGTGATTTGGGATGTTTAGGGTCTTTGACCTCAGCCTTTTTCTTTTTGAAAGTTAAACCTACTGTTCTCATAAGTCACACCTCGATTAAGCCTTGTGATGCAGATAAATACCTGCGGTCTTGTTTTCATAAACATCGGCAAGACCATAAGCACGGTAGAAGAAAAGCCAACCATCGCCGTCCTGATTCAAGTCGGGCTCAATTACCTTATTTACGGTGTGCTTGGGATACTGCAAAGTTGCAGGCTTATGGATAATCATAAAGTTGATATCCTTACCGTCCGCAGACTTTGCATAGCCGCCCGCCAACTCGTTTTCGCTTGTACCGTCCATAAGGTCAATGGCGGTATAGAAGCGGCTCTGCGGCACCTTAATTACCTGTGCAAAAGAGTTTAAAACCTCCTTAGACTTGGTGGTATCTACCGCATTTACCGCATTGTAATGGGTGGGTGTTATGTAGAGTATTCTGTTTTCCTCAGGTACCTCGTCATCGTCCATCTTGCTCTGTGCTGCTACAAGAGCCGCAAGCACGGCATTACCGTCAGCAAGGTCACCCGATGCAGAACTGATACCCTCTGTTCCCGCATAGGTTGCAAAACGGAAAGCGTCCATTTCGGGAACAACCTTTGTGCGGATGAACTCAGAAGAAAGCTTGCCGAAAGCAACCCCTGCGGTTTCCTCGTTATCCATTGCATCAACAGAGAACTTTCTGCCTCTGTCATAATTGAATTTCACTGTTTCCATGGTGAGTTCTACATTACCCTTTACATAGCCATCATTTCTTGAATAGTCTGCAAGACCGTCCATAGAAAGCTTGGGAACAATGATTTCGTTTGTGTTTGCGCCTGCCTGTACAAGTGAGGTATCACCGTCAAGCGTTGCAGTCTTAGAAGCCTGCTTATATACCTCGTCAAGCAGTGCGATGTACTTTTTGAATAGTGCTATTGCATTTGCCATTAATTTTTAACTCCTTTTTACTTAATAGGGGGTAAACCCATTACCGCCCTTGCTTGCGCATCGTCAATTTCGGTTCCAATGCCCTTGCCGGCGCCGCCTGCCAATGTGAATGTAGTAACACCCTCAAATGCAGCTGCGTCATCCTTAGTGAGCGCGTGAAGAATATCGGCATCGGACTTGCCCTCAAAATCCTTGCTTTCAAGAGCTTCACCGAACTTTTTAAGATAATCGGCGCGTATGGCATCGTGATTGAATTTCTTATCACCAACAACCGCATTAAAACGGTTTTCTATACCGTCCGCTTTTTCTTTAGCCTTGCGGTCTGCCTCCGCCTTATCTTCCTTTTCCTTGATTTCCCTTTGCAGAGCTTCGAATTTTGTCTTAAAGTCCTCTGCACTGGCATTGTCATTCTTTAGCTTTTCGATTTCCTCAGTGAGAGAATTAAGCGAGCTTTCTTTTTCGCTAAGCTTGTTTTCAAGCTCAGTAACCTTAGCTTTATCACTTTCGATTTCTTTGCTTCTTTCGGCAAAAATCTTTTCGGCTATTTCCTTTTCAATGCCTAATCCTTCAAGATACTTAACTGTAATTGCCATTTAATTACTTCCTTTCTGCGTTTAAGTCCTTTTTAAGTGAGTATCTATGCACTTCGCTTGACCGTTTTAAGTCTTATCATCTGACTAAATAAAAAAGAGCGCCAACAAGCAGACTGTTAAATCTACTTATTGACACTCTTGTTTGATAATTTCGGTTCGGTGTGATATATCACTTATGACCGATTGTTTCAATTCTTGGTGTGAAACTTATTAAATTTTTTGTTTTGCACCTTTCGCCGTTTGGCTTTCGATGGTTGCACATTATTGATATTTCTCCGCCTGTTATAGGTGAGGTTTCAAATGCAAGTATTGCACCGCATTCTTTACAGCGTATTTTTTTAATCGTTATTTTCTCCTTTCAACAACTCGTAAAAAAACTTGTGCACCCTAGGCTCTGGAATTTTTTTCAATTCTTTTAAAAAGTTTTCTTCAATAGTTTCGCTCTCGGGTAAAATTATCATATCGGTGCTGTAGTATTTTTCTAATAGTTCTCCAACTAAAAAAGAATTTTGAATATTATTAAATAGGGTGTCGGGGATATATATTTCATTTAACATTTATTTCACTCCTATTGCATTCATAGCATTTATAAGGATATGCTCAAAAACAACCTTTTCGTTTCTACTGTCAAAATTAATTACATCTCCAACTTGTGAATTATCAATTTTATCTATAGCCGAATTTATGAGACCTTCAATGTCTTTTCGGTTCCAAGTTGCTAATTGACCGTTAACAAAATCAATCAGTTGAGACTTGTTTCTCTTTATGTAATCCATATACTGCCTTGAATAGTCAGTAACATTACGCCTAAACATTCGTGTTTGATAGTGCACATTTTCCCACTTAGCAGTAACTTGGGTTGATGTGCCAAAGCGAAATTTGTACGCGATTTTACCAAAATCTTTGATGGTAGAACAATTTGCAAATTCAGGCACACAATGTTTAAGTTTAGGTAGTGTTTCGACTAAATAATTAGCATAAGAGGGAGCAACATCAGGGTTGCCGATACATTCTCCCATATAATGAGCAGAACATTCAGTAAATGTTTCTTCCCATTTTCGCCATTCTTCAGGAGAAAAACCGCTTAACATTTTATGTGCGGGTCTATCAGTAACTAAACCGTCAGATTTATAATGATACGATTCGTGCAAAGCCGTTTTTACACGATGTGGCATAGAGCGCCTGTCTGCGCTATTGAGCTTATAAGAAACCATATTTATCTTATTATGCCCATCAACAATCCAACCACAAGAACCGTTAGCTCCTGCCATTCTTTTCATTTGCACAGTTTGTTTTATGCCAAAATTATCAAGAAGATTTTGTGCAAAGTCTTTTAGCTTGCTTTGGTCCCAAGTAGAAAAATAATCTGCGGTAGATTGCAAATTATTAGGGATGGTATCTTCTAAATTAATTATACCACTATCATCCATATTTTCAAGTGTTTTTGCGGTATTTTTAGTAGTATTTGTACCACCATACACACGCATGCGTTCTTTTTGTGGCGTAAGACCAGTTTTTGTGCATATATCGTCGTATTTTTGGTTGATAGCACGTAACTTTTTACGGTGTTGCCGAGCACCCTCTTCGTCGCCTGCAGCCTTTAAACCGTTAATGATGTCTTTTTCTTTGCGTGCCTCGGTTTCAAGGCGGCGCATTGCTTGGGTCCATTCATATCCGGTTTTTTCATCATCACCGACTTTAAGCATTTTAAGGTCTTTTTCACGCATTTCATTAAGCTGTGATTGAGTATATCGCGGTTCTGATACTCCAAGTATTACAGGCGTTTTGAAATGCAAACAACCATAATCGTCAAGTCTTTCAAGCGCTTCGGTCGCATCTTCGTATGTAATGCCGTTTATAGTCTTTTTACCGTGCAAAGAAAACATTTCACCTTGCATAAAGCGGTGTGAAGGGCGGGGGTTGCTATGATAATCGACCTCTATACCGTCACATCCAAGTTCATCACCAATAATATCATTGTATTCAATGCTTGCTTGTTTGCCACCCCACAATAAGTTTTGGCGAACAACGGTATCAAGCCTTCTATTTACGCCGCTACCGTAATGTACACGAACACCGCTTCCGCCTAATTGTTCTATAACGCCACGCATAGCAGTATGAAAATCACTTGAACCCGTAGCAACTTGCATTGTTGCTTTACCAAGTGCATCGTAAATACTATCTTGCATGTTGGTAAATTTGCCTGTGCTATCAACAAATCCAAGCGCTTTTGTTTTGCTTAAATTTATCATTGTTTCGGCGGTGGTGCGGCTATAAGCTTTAACCAATGCTTGCAGTTGTTTGTTATCAGAAAGCGGCACAAAGGGTTTATCGCGGTAATCGTAAAGATATTTATTGTTTTTGTGCTGCAAATCAATAGAATCGCTGTATATTTTTTGAACTTCAGCAATGTTTTGCCCTGTGACCTGCGCTAAATCCTTAATAATATCGTCCATTTCTTGACATGTAACCGCCATATTATTTAAAGATTTAATATCGGCAAGGTTCATTTTGCCTGTTTTTTTAATTCTTTTTGCTATGCGTTCAAGTGTTCGGGATTCCCAACCGGCAACATTGTTAAACAGTAACTCGGCTTGCTGCTCTAATAATTCCGAAGGCGTTGGCATACATTAAGCACCGCCTATCATTCGCTCCACAGCATTGTTTATATCGCTTTGCGAACTTTCCGCAATTCTTGCAAGTTTTTCGTCAACCTCATCAGAAGTAAGGGAAGGGAAGAGCCATTTGGCAAGGTCGGCTGTTTCTGCTGCGCCTTGGTTTTTGGCGTCTACAAGCCTTTTCCATTGTTCTGCGGGGTCCTCAAACGGGTCGTACCAATCCGACTTGTAGCTCCAAAGGTCGGGGGCAATGTTCAAATACACTGCGTCAGCAGCAAGTGTCATTTCATTTCCACCGTCAATCGCAGCTCTGATTTTATCAAGTAGCGCCAAGGTATCAGCATTTGCTCTCTTTACTGCTGTGGCTGTGGCTGTTTCGCTGGTTTCATTGTCGGTAAGTATGCCCTTTGAAGTGCCTATCAGCTTTTCGTAAAGCGCCATATCGGCAACTAATTTGCTGTAATGCTCGCTATAACGCAGAGTAGGATTAAATATATCGATATTTGCTTTGGATGTGCCTGCGCGTTGTTCTATGGGAATGACATTTTCTGCGATTTCATATTCCTTAATTTCGTCTTTTCTTACAAGGTTGCGAACATCGGTGAATATAACTGACTTGCCATTCTTAAATTCGCTTTCGATAAGCTTAAGGTCATTAAATATTTTTTGTTCAATATCGTTGCAACCAAAGTTAAGTGGTACACCGTAAACGGGTGACATTCCCCGAGAGGACGCGGGGGATTTATAGCGACCAAATCCAATATGATTCGCATTAGTGAATTTATATTCTTGGTCTTTCAGATATTCCCACTGCTCAACCTTTGCCGAAGCTCCGCGCTCATCAATTGCGCGGTATGATATTTCAAGCTCGCCGTTTTCGTTTAAAGCGTGATGCCTAAGAAGGTAGAAAACCCTATTGTTCTTATCTATGTACCAATCGATTATGCCGTAGGCTTCTTTTATAATCTCGCCATCCGTCTTTATAATGCGCACCTGCTGCTGTGTGAGATAGGTGTGGACTATCTCGCCTCTTTCATTTGTAGCGGGGAACACATAATAATCGCCATCAGCAAGCATACCCGCTGTAATATCAAATCTTTTGCTTTCGAGGTCTTTAGCAAGCGTTTTAAGCCGTTCGGCCTGTGCACTGTCGCTTTCAACCTCAAATGTTGCTTCGATATTGCAGAGGTTATTGAGTTTGTTTATAAAAATATCAAGAAAGTTTATCGTTTTGATATCCCGCCATTCTTGCACGGCAGTTTCTATTGGATTTTTAAAAGCCTTGTTATAGGCTCGCTTCATACTGTTCCAAAAGGTCACCCAAAAGGTTTTGAATTTCTGAAATATTGCTATCAGCTCCTAAATGTCAATATAATTCCAATTACCCGAAATGCTGTAAATAAAACTATCCCAGGTGTCTATCTGCATTGAGCCATCGTCAAGTGGAATTGGTCTATCAGATTTATCGTCAAAGACAAGGTTTTGCAGCTCGTCTATCAAATCATCGCATTCTCCTTCAACAAACTTTATCTTTTTATCCGCTAAAAGCTTGCTCATAGTGAACGGTCTGTCTTCAAGCGGTGGTTTATATGTCAAATCAGCTCGATATTTTGTATTGTCGTTTATTGAATTCACTATTACAGCGATATGGTCGCAGTTTAAAATGCTTATCCTACAGTTGTATTTGCTCTCTACGGCTTCACAAAACTCGGCAACAAGTTTCTCTATATCTTCCATATTAAGCTCATCCGCCTGCGTTTTTTGTGATTTTAGCACATAGTATTTGTTATCATATCCCTGCGCGGTTGCGGTTAAAGCATAGGCAGAGCCGTTACCGCCTAAATCAAAACCAACCTCAACCCGCTTATATTTTTTCGGTGTAATCTTGCCACGATAATCTTTTTCAAGTAAATCGTTAGATGATATGATATGCGGTGTCGGGTCGGCTGCGAAGTCGGGGAAGATAATACCCTCAGCTCTTACCCAGCGTCCCAATATATATCGCTCGTAAAAAACACCCGTAAAGAGGCTTTCTGCGCGCTTTATTTCTTCCTCGCCTAATATAGGATTATCGTGCATAAGAAAGTGCAAATGCTTAAAATCCTTTTCCTCGTTGGTTATCCATTCTTTGTAAAACCAATGATTAGGGCTTTCGGGATTGCAGTTAAACCATATCTTTGCGTTTTTATAGCTTAATGTTCTGGCAATAGCTTGGTCTACAAAGGACTGCGGCATAAGTGCTACTTCATCGAACAGAACGCCCGCAAGGGTTAAGCCCTGTATTAGTGCATAGCTGCTCTCGTCTTTACCGCCAAACAAATAGAAGTAGTTTTCCTTTTGCCCGCATTTAACAGTAAGCATTCTATTGCTGATTTTGTAGCGCAACGAATATTGCGGTTGTTCTATTTGTTGAAAAGGCTTTAATATATTACGCTCAGCATTGCTTACGGTTTTTCCACATATAGCAAAATTTGTTTTGTTGAAATTTTCCATAGCCCACGCTATAAAAGCATAGGTCATTATAATCGTCTTTCCCGAGCGGACTGCGCCATCACAAACAATGGTGTTTTTATCCTCTACAATAAAACGAAGTATTTCTTTTTGCTTTTTACTTAGATTAGTTATCTGCATCGTATTGCTTTATAGCATCAATAAGAGCGCTATGACTTTGTACTTGCCGTTTGCTCTCATCGGTATTTGTATCATCTTTTAAAATATCCCTTATTTCTTTCAATGCAGTTGTAAGCTTTTTTAAGCGGCTAACATCTATTACTTCGCAGTCGTGCACATTACCAAACATATCAACACGCTTATTAAGTTGCCCTAATGCAAGGTCGATTTGGACTTGTGCTTTATCCGATGATTCGAGTAATTTTTCTATGCGGTTAACTTCTAAACTTATAATTTTTTCAGAGGTTTTTTCCTGCACACTTGTTTCAATGTTTCTGCAATTCTCATTTCTCAATTCTCGCCATTTTTCTTCTGCCGCTTTTTTCTCGATAGAAGATATTGAAACCCCATATTTTTTAGATAAATCTTTATAAGCTATTTTAGGATTAGATGTTATATAATCATTTTTGATAGAGAGCCAATTTATATTAGCCACCCTACCACCTCACAAAAAGGGGATAGCCGATACTGCACATAGCATCAGGCTGTATTTACTTGACTTTTGCACTGCATCAGCTCCTTAAAAATAACCTTCTAATTTAATTTTATCCAGCTTATCCCCTTAGTCAAGGTGTTTTTTTATAAACTCTTTTACGCTGTCGTCATGCATTTTTTCAACAAACTGCCCGTATGTATAACTTGTCCCGTGGGATGCGTTGTACTGCTCGATTATGTGCACCATAGAGCCTATGGGGATTACCTCGCAGGGTAGCGCCTTTTTCTTTTTGCGATATTTCTCGCGCGCTTTATTTCGGCTTTTGCTTTCGCACTCAGGGCAGAGCAGCTTACCCGCCGAAGGACTTTTAAACTCTACTCCGCAATACTTGCAGACGCGAGGGTAAAGCTTGTTATCACCCATTATCCTCACTCCTTATGATTTTGCGCTTAATTTCATAATCTTTAACTTCTTCGTTATTTTCTGAGTGCCATATTTCCTTAAAACGCTGACCGAATCTAATTTGCTCTATGCACGATGTTTGGCATTTTTCGCAACACCAATAATTGTCGTAGTTGCCTTTAAAATTAAAGTCCTTATCATCTAAGAACATATTTGCTCCACATTCTTTACAAGTCATTTATCCTCACCCACCAATTCTTTTGCCTTTCGTAATGCTTCACAAATATGTGTTATATAATCACAATGACCGATTATGTGGTATTTATTTTCCTTGTTTTCTTTGATATGGTTAGTATAATAACGGCATTGTTCTAACCTATTTTCTTTGCCGTCATTGGCTATATGCCAACAATAAACATACTGTCCTACTTTCTTAATAACTATTGATATTCTTACAGGGTTTGTTTTACTCGCCCATTCGTTGAGAATAATATCACCAACTTTAACTTTCATTCACTATCACCCACCAATTCTTTTAAGAGGTTGTCAAACCTACTTCGCTTAAATTCAAAATAATCATCTGAATTACTTAAATTTATATTTTCTATTTCTTCCGCAAACTCTTTGTATGCTTCGGCTTTGATTGTGTTTATTGTAGTGGCATAATCTTCTTCCTTTTCAGCAAATAAAAGGGCATTACCAACTTTAAGAATAGTACCGCTTGAAGGTATAGCACATCTATTTAATGCTATATTTTTTTTGCTTAACCTCTCATTCTCTGCCTGTAGGCGGTTGATTAAGTCAAGGGCATTTGTATGTAACATATCCACACAAGTCCCATCGTGTGTCCTATGCAAAGCAAACATACAATCTCCGCAATCGCTGTTTTCGTGGCAACACTCCAAAGCCTTTATAATCTCGCTGTCGGTTAGTTTTTTATCGGGCATTTTGCTCACTCCTTTTTTAATAATCAACTTTTGTTTCCAGCATTTTTTGCAAGTTCTTAAATAAGGCAAATATTCCACACCGTTTCGAATGTGATAACCGATTGAAATATATTCGTCTATAAAATCGTGACGGCAAAATAATTGCTTAATAAATTTAAACATTCCCCTCACGCTCCTTTAACGCCTTTAATGCCTTTTCTGCTTCCTCTTTGGTGAGGAAACAATCTTCATCAGGATAAACCTTTAAATCGGTATCAAAATTTTCTTGCGTTTCGTTTATGTGATATTCAAGCGTTTCGTCAAGCTCATAATCATTAATCCAAGAAGTAGCAATTATGCAACCTTTTGATTTAGCAAGAAACATAACACACGATATGTCAACCGCTTCGCCGTCCTCACGGTCTATAACCCAAATTTCATCACCAACCTTACAAGGCGGTACGATAACACCGTTTGATAAAAGGTGGTCGGCAATTTCGCTTATCCGTTCGTTAAAATCAAACCAATGGTCGCTATTATTAAATTTCATTGTGCTTATTTTTTGATTACACAACTCTATCAGCCTATCTCTATTGGTCATTGTTTTACACCTCGTATTCCACAATTTTTTAGCCTGTCCCTGTGCAATAAACTTGTCTTTGTGCCATTCCTCAACTTTTGCATAAGGTCCTAAAGCACCGCAAGCGTGACATATAACTCTGTATGCGTGATTTCCTTGCTTTCGGATATGAATTCGGTTAGCCTCACCACAAAACGGACAAGGCTTTAATTTATCGGTCATTCGGTATCACTCCTTTTGCAAAACTCTCTTATTTTTTCGTCAAGTTTTTCAAAACAGTTCGCACATAAATCAACATTGTACATTTTATGGAAAACATCAAATTTTAAGCCGATATAGTCTGACATATTATCAAGCACTTTCCCACAATGGTCACAGTACACTTTAGTTATTGTCATTCGGTATCAACCTCGCTTTCTTTTAACTCTGCTTTTCACAGATAGGGCAACCATACCAAGTATCGTGATTATCAATATCACACATACCCTCACCGCCCATATCGGCATTACAAAAGTGTATGCAGTCCTCACACCATAAAGGCTCGGAACAAGTTTCGTATGGTGTACTCATTCCGTTACCTCGCTTTCAAGCCAATGCTTTATGCAGTTGATGCACGACTCAGGCCTTACATCCTCGCCGTGCTTACAGCAAAATTCATTTCCTGTTTCTTTTGAGCACCTTTCAAAGCAAATCTTATCCACAGCATCATACATAAAGTCCGCCATTTGCTCAACGCTCATGGCTTTTACTTGGTCATAATTCGTTTCTCTTTTCGGCTCATCTATATGTCCGTTAATTAAGCTTACTTCTGACATCCTAATACCTCCCTAAGAAAGTGTTCATAAAAGCATCTTTCCAATTACGCTTGGGCGGATGCTTTTCGCGTATATTTCCTGTAATAAGAAAATAATTATCTATCGTGCTTTTAAGCTCGTTTTCGGAAAGCGGTCTTTCTACCGTGCAATGCATAGCTGCAGCGCCGCTTTCATCAAATATCATAATGTGATGATTACGCTCGTCTTGAACGGCAGTCGTTCCTCTGTGGGTTATTTGCATATTGTTACCTCCTATAACAATTTATATTGACCGTTTTCATCGGTTTTTTTGGCTTCCGCCTCTGCAACTGCAAGTTTTTGTATCTTTTCTTTTTGCTCTTTTACAATAATCGCCCATTTTTCTGCTGCCGTATTTTCTTCTTGAGGCTTTAAAAGTTTAAATGTGTTTGGGTTAAATATAGCAGGCAACCTGCCGCGAGCAACATATTCAAGAGCGTTTCTTTGCCAAATGGAATCCATTTTCCATTTATCGCAAATCATATAAGCGTACTCCCAATGTTCGCCGCCATACTGATTGCCTATAACGGCAATTCTGCGGTTTTTTGGTGTAATAGTGCAATATTTTTGTTCATTCATAAATGAATTATAATATTCGCAATAGTTACATATTGGATATCCAACCGAGGGAGTAAAGCTTCTACACTCACCATCGTCGTATGGTACATACCAAAACTCACGCCAATTATCATCGTGCTCTTGGTGTTTATATTGTGCTATACACTGAATATTACAAACACAAGGATTGTCGTTATATCTCCATATTTCATTGTTCTTTATTTCGCGATTTTCTTTACCTTCGATAAAGTGACGACAGTATTTGCAACGATTATTATAAATATCGTCTGGAATTTTAGGTAACATCTTTATTTCCTCTTTTTCTCTTTAAACGCGGCATTTAAGAATTAGGACATTCCCCCTATATATGCCTTTTTTAAGTCTGCTTGCGCGCGAGCGTATTGCCGATACCGAAGGAAAGGTTTTATCCGCAATTAATTGCGCCTCTGTGCCGCAGCACTCGACAAAATCATCCTTATCGTAAAACACATAAAAATTTTCTGTGGCCGGATGCTGTTCTCTGTAAGCTCGGCGGCGAGCTCTATTCCAGCCTTCTTTAGCACACTGTTCTGAACAGTATTTACTTTTACAAGGCTCACCGCATATAACACATTTTTTCATTTCCTTCTCTCACTCCATAACACGATAGCCACCATAATTACCGTGCATATCAAAAGCACCGTGGCTATGCCTAAAATATAGCTTGTCCAGTTCCAGTGCATATCATATCCTCCACTTATCCGCAAGGCGCTTTATGGCCTGCTCGTATTCGCGGTCGCTCAGAGGTTGCATACGAAGCTTCGCTTTTTCCTGTTCATAGCGCTGTAATCTATCTTTATAACTCATAATAATCCTCCATTTATTTTCTCATAATTTCCGAAAACCGCTGATACTTCAAATCAAAATACAAGTCGATTTTTCCTGTGCGCCCAAATTTATTCTTATCAAGCATCAATACTGTGTGCTCGGGCTCAAACTCACCGCTTTTGTTCTGCACAAAAGGTCTATGTAGTAAAGCAATATAATCGCCATCCTGCTCAAGACCGCCCGATTCCTTAAGGTCGCTCATAGTTGGCGCCTCTTTGCCCGCGCGGCTAAGCTGTGATAAAACCAAAATCGCGCATCCGGTTGTTTTTGCTGTCCTTTTAAGCAGAGCCGAAACATAATCAATACGGCTTCTGATATTCTCAAATCTCCCCATAGCGGTGATAATTTGCATAAAGTCGATAACCGCAAGGCTCGGCCTGTTTTCGCTTATAAGGTTGCATATCTGCTCAATGTTATAAACATCATCGATTACTAAAAAGCGCTTGCTGTCTCTAATGCTCAGCGCAATTTCGGCAGTTTTATTCAAATCATCGGTCGAGAGCGTGTTTCGGCTAAACTTCTCATACTCAATGGAACCCTTGGATGCCACCACACGCTCATATATCATCTCGGCGGACATTTCAAGTGAAAAGAACATTACCTTCTTTGTTTCATCCTTCAGCTGGTTCGCCGCTATATTAAGCGCAAAAGAGGTTTTACCTGTGCTCGGTCTTGCACCCACAATAAACACCGTGCCGTTTCTGATACCTCCGAGCATTTTATCCATCATCCCAAAGCCTGTGGATATTGCGCCCTTGTTAAGATTTAATGTGGTTAAAAAGCTATCGATATTTTTATCGTTTGTCTTTATAACATCATCTGATATACGGCGCTCCTGCTCATCATCGAGCATCCTTTGCACCGAAGGCACCGACAAATCACCTTCAAGCGACAACTTATTAAACTGCTCAATAAGCCTACGGCGGCTTGCCATTTCCTTAAGCAGTTTAAAATGCTCCTCGAAAAGACCAATAGAAACTGCTATCTGAACGCAAGCTTGTATTTCAGCGCGGTAATCGTTTCCACATTTAGCAGCCACTGCAATAAAATCATACTCACCGTTTGTCTCTGCAAGCTCACGCATAGCGGCAACAATTTTCTTATGCTCACGAAAATGAAAATCATCCTCATCAATGAGCAGCGTTTTATCCCTTAACGCTTCGAAGGTTAATATCTCACCAATGACGGCGCGCTCAACCTCAATATTAAAATTTTCCACACGGCCGCCTCCTTAATCCTCATCAAGATACTTAACACCCGCATAGCTATCCCCATAAACTCCTTCGCGCGTGCGCGTATTATATTTCTTTACATTCTTATTATTCTTTACATTATTACGATGTGGTCGCTCGTTGGTCGCTTGTTGGTCTTTTGTTGGTCGCTCGTTGGCTGAATTGTTGGTCGCTAAAAAGTTTTTAATTTCCAAAACGCTAGTGTTTATAAGGTTTTCAAACTCTTTTTTGTCGGTCATTTCGTTGGTCGATTTTTCAAGTTTTTCAACAAGGTCAAACAAGATTTTATCCAAAAGTGTTGGTCGCTCGTTGGTCGCTGACTTGGTCGGCATTTCCTCGTTGATTTGATAATCTTCCCAATTTACAACGGTTACAATGGTAAATTTGTTGGTCGTTTCGTAGGTCACTTCTCCCGTACTTCTTAATTTTTCCATTGCGGTTCGTATTTGTCTTTCCGAAAAGTTTAATTCCTCGGCAAGTCTTTTACGACCGGTGATTAATTGACCGGCTTTTAAGTGTCTACCCATCCATTCAAAATCTTTAAATGATGCGGTTAAAAGAAAGTGGAGAAATAAGTCTTTAACAACACTATCCTGATACCAACCCCATTTAATTAACTTTCTATAGAGTTTTATGTATCCGTTAAGTTCCTGCATCTTATCCCTCCTATCTTTCTATCTCACTATCAAGAATAAACTTACAAATTGTATAAATCTCAAGCGCCATATTCTCGCGCGATATAAACTTGATACGAAGTCCGTAATCAACCTCAAGTCTGTGTAGCATCCCCCAAAAAGCCTTTTCGGAATAGTTATTGGGGTAGTCGTGGTTGAGTATTCCGTCCCAACCTGAAGGCTGCTCACAAAGTAAATATTTGTGCTTTTTATTTATAGCCCTTTTAAGCTCGCGGCGGAAAGCATCATCATATTCGCTCCTGCCGTTGCTTCTTTTTTTCTTCTGCCCGTATAGCGACTGCGCCAACTCCTGAAGGCTGTTCTTTCGCTCGATAAACACTTCATCGGTAAAGTATGTATCAATAGGGAACCCCAGCTCGGGGGCGGCTTCTATCATAAAGCCGTAATCCCCCTCACCGATGGCCTTCTGCCTGTAACGGATACCGTGCTCATCGAAATAACCGAGTATATGGTCGTTGACCTGCTCGTTGGTCTGGCACAGTATCACAAGGTGGCTAAGCAGCTGCTTATACTGCTTTTCGGTATAATATTTCCTCATTATCAGAAGGGCAGGTCATCATCGCTGATGTCGTCAACTTCGGTAAATCTGGTGCTTGCTTTGCTATCAGCAACTCTATCAAACTCATCATCCGAAAGCTTCTTGAGTGCGGGAACGGTGAATTTGCCAGCGTGTATATCCTCAATGGGCAAAAAGTCGGTAACGGTAATTCTTTCCTTAACGGTGTTATCGTTGCCTATGTATTCCTCATAACCTATTACAAGACCAATAAGCTTGCGCTTGAGAGCCTTTTCATCATTATTGAAGGTAAATCCTTTGTTGGAAGCCTCAAACGCTGTAAGCATCTTTTTAAAGAAGCCCAGAGCCTTTTCCTTGTAGCTCTTGATAAAGTGAGCGCCCCAGAAGCCTTTGGTTTCATAAAGGTCACGGAAGCGGTTTTTGTATTCACCTTCGGCTATATCAAATTCGATATAAAGATATTCCTTGTCGGGCTTGTCCTCAACATGTGTTATTCCGCAAACATACCCGCCTGCGGGCAGCTTCTCAAAGCCCTTTGCTTCTTCTACTTCATTCCAGTTAATACTTTTCATTTTTATTCTCCTTATTATTAAAATTCGTAATATTCGCGTATTGCTGTATCCACAGCCTTAAGGTCGTTGTCCATTTCAGGTGGCAGCATTTCCATCGGCGACTTAGCGGGCGTGGTTCCATCGCTTTGTGTTATAAAGCTGTGCTTTTTGCCATCAGTTTCACACATCAGAACTATCGAAAACAACCCTTCGAGCGTCAACTGGTTGTCCAGCATCTTGCCCTGAGTCTTTGCCTTAACCTCTCCGCTTTCGGTGGTTTCTGTATGGTGTAGAAAATACACAATGCAGTCCTCGGGCGTGTTGTTGATAATGTTCTGTATAAGGTCAAAAAAATGCTTTGCGCAGTCGGTAAATTTGCCGTAGCCTGTTTCCTTAACCCTGTTAAACATTTCAAAGCACATTAAATATTGACTATCATCTATCACATAGGTTTTTAGCTTCGGCTCGGCAAGAACTTTATTAATAACCTTGTAATCCGATTTATCAACCTTCTTGAGCTTCTTTCTGAATGGCAGCGGCTTACTTGCCACATTGAATATGCCTATTTCCTCAGGTTCAAAATTACGAAGCGAAGCAGATTTACCGCTTCCGCTGCGTCCGAGCACTAAAACGGGTATTCCCATTTATCCTTCCTCCTTCTTTAGTGGGCATCTAAAGCCCACATAATTATTGGGGTGTAATATAACCTCCTCTGTTATCACACATTTTCGTCCGGTATAAAGCTGACAGTATTCGCAGCAAATATACGCGTTGCCCTTGTGGTCTAAAGGGAAGGTTATATCAAGCGTTAGCGGAAAGTGGACAAAATCACTTATGCCGCTTTCAAATCTCTTTTCAGCCATTTATATTTCCTCAAACTGCTCGATAACTCCGCATTCGGGGCAGCAGTTCACAGGCTCTGCCGTTTCCTCGCACGGCACATCTGATATAAGCGGCTCTTCAAATTCAGTTCCGCAAACCTTGCATTTTAACATTTTTCACTTCTCCTAAAATTTGGTCCTGTTTCATACGGCTTTTGCTCTTAAGCTCATCCATAAGCCGCATTTCATCGAAAGATATGTAATCATCAATGCGCATATCTTAATCCTCCAAAAATCGCAATATCCTTTGGGCTTCGTCTTCGGAAGAAACATGAATAATAGCGTTATCTACCGATGCCGGCAAATAATCATAAAGCTCGCTAATATATTCGCTGGCAGTTCCAAGAGCATTTTCAAGGTCGCTGTTTGATAACTGCACACCGTAAATATCCTTGAGAGCTGCTGTGTATCTGTTTAATCCCAAGATTATTTCGAGCAGTTTTTCAGCTACCTCAATTTTTTCTACCGATGGGTTAAATTCATTAAATTCGCTTGATTCGCAAAAGGGACATACCGCAACCCTTTCATAAGGCGGCGTATCAAGGCCGTGAGTTTCCTCGACTATGTGCGCATCGTTAAAATGGCGCTTACAATTATCGCATCTATACATCGACTTTTTCACCTGCCCGCAGTTCGCCATACTTAAGCTTCAAACGCATTATCTCACGGTCACGAGATATAACCTTCTCCCGCTCACGATAAAGCTCGTCCTTAAGCTTGTCCCGCTTTATATCGCCCGAAACTCCGTACCAAAGTCCCACTATTCCTATTAACGCAAGAGCTACGACCAAAAACACAAACACATAAACTGCAAGCCCTTCGATAAATATGTAGTTCATATTATTTCTCCTTGATTTTTTCTTCTAATTGCCTGATAACATCACTGCCAAAAGCATTCCTTGTTATGTTGATAAATTCCTGTACAGTAAAGGTATCGTTTTCAAGGTCATAACCACCGTTTCTCACGAATGAATTTCTGCCCATTTCACAAGAACCTGTTAATCGGTTGTGCCATACATAGAAATCTTTAGCAGGATACTTTTTATTTAGGTCTGAGAACTCTTTGAGGAACATATCAATAGCTTCATCGGTGTCCATATCTTCAAAAATCTTATTTTGCAAATCTTCGGTTGCCTTTTTTAGTGTTTCTCCGTGTGCAAATTTGTTGTGACCTTTTACCACGAAACAAGGTGTCAATGTAAAATCACCATTCAATATAAAACCCTTTGCTATATTATTTCTAACTTGGGTTATAATAGTTGAAATACAATCTATTTGATATACTCTTTTACCATTGAAAATTTTAATACCGTCACCGTAACCGTAACCGTAACCGTAACCGTCACCGTAACCGGAACCGTCACCGTAACCGGAACCGTAACCGGAACCGTCACCGTAACCGGAACCGTAACCGAGTTCAACTTTTAAAAATTCTTTTATTTTTTCCATATCTCTACGCCCGCTATTGATTTAATGGCTTTATCTGTGCAAGGTATTATTTCAATTACTCCAAGTATAACAGTTTCGGGTACAACTACTGTAAATTTGCAATTAAGACCTTTGGTTGTTCCGTCAACGGCTAACTGTGATATACTTGCAGCACCGTCCCAATACCATAAACGGCGGCAATCGGTCAGTGTTACCTCTGTGCCGTTCTTTTCTTTGAGTGTACCGAAAAATACACCCGCTCTGTCTGCTCTAACAATTACTTTTTTGTTTAACATTTCATTTTCTCCTTTTTATTTGACATTTTTAATTTTCTTTGCTAAAATATATGTAGTTAATATTTTCTTTGTCTGCCTTTCCGAATTGCCCTTCGGGAGGCAGATTTTTTTATTCCGCTGAAATAGTAAGCTCTATACCGGCCGCTGCACATACCGCTCTAAGTTGCGCCACAGTAGCGTTTTCAGGATGATTTACGACCTTGCCGATAGTGTTAAAACCAAGACCTGTTTTTAGCTTTATCACATCGTAAGTTAATTTCCTGTACACCTTGTCATGTAGAAGCGCGCGTAGTTCTCGATTTTGCCTTTCCTCGCGCTTTTTAATTTCAGCTTTTTGCCTTTCTTCTAAGGTAAGATATGTCTTCGGCATAAATTCACCTGCCTTTCTTTATGTAGAGCCGAAAAATCAGCTCATAAGTCCACTGGAGCCCGACATATCAAGTTCCTGCTCAAATGCACCTGCGTTACTAAGGGTGATATAAAGCTTGTGTGCGCTGTCACATAAAGCACACAGCGATTCTGGGTTTATATCTGCAACATTGCTGTCAAAGCTATCAGCAACCTCGTTCAGTTGCTCAAAACGCTTAATTAGCATTTCGTTTGCCTCTTGTCTTGTCATAATCATTACCTCCTTTGCTATAGATTTTGTTTTCTGACCTTCATTATTCTTTTGCGACTTGAAAAATGATTTTTTCAACTTCAATAGAAATTTTTTAAAAATACACAAATTCGTCAAAATAAACAAATGTTCGGCTTGTTCTGTTGTGGTATATTAAACTTTATTTTACTTTTGTAAAATTTACTTTATACCAATATGTGAAATTTTTATACATACTGCACAATTGCATATAATGTGTTCAAATTTGAAACATACCACAATATATGGTAAAATATTACTGAAAGCATCGAACACACATTTTCTATGGAGGGGGGTGCTCATATGGGAAGAAAACGAATTACAGTTACAAGTGAAAGCGATAGCGGCCGTAATTTAAGATTTGTGGATAATTACACTGGCGCTACCATGACAAGAAGTCAGTTTGTAACTGAAATCAAAAGAGGAAATTATTCTAATTACTATGTTCGTGAGATGAACGGAGTTGATACACCATGCTCAAAGCCGGATAAATCTACAAACAACAACTTAGGCTAATCTTCGCTATATAAGAATATATAATCAGCGTGTTCGATGCTTTCATTATCTGAAATAACTGCTACAACCTCACCTTTCTTATCCGTTATGGTAAGAGTGGTGTGTTTTTTTATACCCAACATATAGTCAACTGAGCACTTGTATAGGTCTGAAAACTTTATAAGTACATCGGAAGGTATAGGATAGTTCCCACTTTCGTAGTTATAAAGAGTTTTTACAGATATATCCAACTGATTACATATGTACGCTTGAGAAAAGCCTTTTTTCTTTCTAAGTGCTGATAGTCTGTTCATTATTATTTTCACCTCCTAAGGTTACTTACAAAGGATTAAGTATCTTTAAAAGTTACCGTTTTGTCAAAAAAAATAGGCACAGGCTTTTTGATATCTAAAATATCAATCATACGCTCAATTTCATCGCTGCCGAATATTCCCTTATTTATCTTTGAGCTAAAAGTTCTTTCGGACATTCCAAGTTTTATGGCAACATCTTTATGTGTATATCCTTTTCTTTTAATTGCTGCGCAAAGTTCGTTTTTGTTTACCATTTTTACACCTCCTTTAATTGAAATAATTGGTTTAATTTGGTATAATCACCTCGGAAGGTGGTGATTAAATGGATAAAATAATTAAGTTTGAACAACCCGATTTAAACACAAAGTTAATGGTTACTACAAATATAGGGTTTTATGTTGGGAAGTTCGCTGGATATACAGAGCTTAATGGTGAAAAATGTATAGCAATAGATGAATGTAAGATATATCCACTTAAGAAAAGCTTTGAAAAAACCGAAATTATTGATTTGGGTGCTGCTTATGTTCTTCTTCATCAAATTGTGTCTGTAACAGTTGGGATAAATCTGACAGAGAGCCGATAGGTTCAAAATGTTCGGATAGGGTAGTAGTTGAATTAGGTACATATTGAAATCTCTCCATCATCCGCTCTAATACTGTTTTTTTGCCGCTGTCTTTATTGCCTGTGATAGCGGCAATTTCTTTGTGATTTAATTTAATTAGTATTTTCAATTTTCTCACCTCCCACGAGAACATTCGATGTGGCAAGTAACTTTTTAAGATACCAACAGTATAACACGCCATATGTAACTTGTCAAGCAATTTTTTGCGGTTTTTTAGAAAAATATTTCTTGACAAGTTACCGAGCGTGTTGTATTATATGTGATAAGAGGTGATTAGAGTGACAAAAGGTCAACGAATTAAACTTGCACGCGAAAACGCAGGAATGTCACAAACCGAACTTGCTGCCGCAATAAAAACTTCAAAACAGAATATGTATAAATACGAAAATGATATTATAACCAATATACCTTCTGATAAAATTGAAGCTATGTCAATATATTTAGGTGTACCTCCTGAATATTTAATGTGTTGGACAGATGATATAACAGGAGCCTCGACAACTGATAAATACCCCTCACCAAACATCACTGAGGATTACACCACTTTCCCGGTGTTTGGTGATATTGCTGCGGGCTATGAAAGTGTAGCCATAGAAGAATGGGACGGAGAAATTATAGATGTACCAAATTCTTATTTAAAGGGGCACAATGAAAAAGATTTTGTTGTCCTGCGAGTTAAGGGAAGTAGTATGTACCCGACATACCAAGACGGCGACAAGGTGCTTGTTCTAAAGCAGTCTACATTAAATTACAGCGGCCAAGTAGGCGCTGTGTTATATGATGATGAATACGCTACTTTAAAACGAGTGGAATATGTAATGGGCGAAGACTGGATGCGGCTTGTACCGATTAACGCTAATTATGAGCCGGAGCTTATAGAAGGGGAGAGACTAACTCATTGCAGGGTAATCGGCATCCCTAAATTA